>JAOUGB010000277.1 GCA_029857875.1 Desulfobacteraceae bacterium
ATGCGGCGGCTTCACTGGTAAAACACGACAAAATATCTGTTTTTGCCATCAAGGGTGAAGACAACAAAACATATTACAAGCACATCCATTCTGCCCTCGATATCAAACCTCAATACACAATGGATGACGGTGCGGATCTGGTTTCCACCATACACTCCGAACGCCCTGAGCTTATCAAGGGTGTACTGGGCGGCACTGAAGAAACGACCACCGGTATCATCCGACTTAAAAGTATGGCCGCAGATGGTGTTTTACAATATCCTATCATAGCCGTAAATGATGCCAAGACCAAACATTTCTTTGATAATCGTTACGGTACCGGCCAGAGCACAATGGACGGAATTATTCGGGCCACAAACCGTCTCATTGCCGGATCTAACTTTGTCGTTTGCGGGTATGGATGGTGTGGCAAAGGTCTTGCACTAAGGGCTCGCGGGATGGGAGCCAATGTCATTGTCACCGAGGTTGATCCCACCGCCGCACTTGAAGCGGTCATGGACGGTTTCACCGCGATGCCCATCCGTCAGGCAGCGCGGATCGGTGATTTTTTCTGCACGGTTACAGGCAACATTAATGTCATACGAAAAGAACACTTCCAAATCATGAAAGACGGCGCCATTGTCGCCAATTCCGGTCATTTCAACGTGGAACTCGATCTTAACGGACTTGAATCCATAGCAAAATCCCGAAGAATAATTCGGCCTTTCGTTGAAGAGTATGTTCTTAAAAATGGTAACTGTATTAATGTGTTAGGTGATGGCAGATTGATAAATCTTGCAGCTGCCGAGGGGCATCCATCAAGCGTAATGGATATGAGTTTCGCCAATCAGGCCTTGAGTATCGAATATATGGTGAAAAACAAACAGCGGCTCGAAAATAATGTCTATCCCGTACCCGAAGAGATAGACAAGGCCATTGCAAGAGAAAAATTGACTTCAATGAATGTAAAAATCGACAGGCTCACCCCTGAACAGAAAAAATATCTGGCATCATGGAGTTTTGGAACATAGTACTCTCATTCATCATCCTGTTTAGTGCCCGAACGAAAACTAGAATTTTTCGTTAAGATCAAGCCTCCGGCCCATAGGGCCTACGCTCCGGAGGGGAAGACGAAAATTTTAACCACAGTAATACTGGTCGTATTTCGAGGATTAACCCGCCAAAGTTCGGTGGTGGGTTAAAATTTGAGTCTGACGCAGATATTGGCGAAAAAGACAGTTTTCGTTCAGGCACTATTTAAGGATACGTGTGGATATAAACCTCTACTTTTGGTGTGTTCCCTTTAACAGGTCAACCGCCTTTTTCAGATACATGGCGGAAGTCGCATCGTCATCCCTTAAACCGTATACCAAACTGAGACCCACATAAGCCGGTGAATAATTCGGATCAAGTTCCTTTGCTCGACTGAACTCTCGAAATGCAGCATCAATTTTGCCCGCTTTTAACAGTGTATTACCATTGTGAACATGGTTCACAGGTGTGTCGAGCCATGCATTCGATTCAGTGTACGTTGGGGCACATGCGTATAGAAAAAATACGCACAAAACTGCAAATAAAACGTATCGTTTTCTAAATTTCATGATTCCTCCAGTTAAGCCCGCATCTTTTATGAACCTGAACGGTTCAGCGACAAAATATCTTGGTCTAATGTATGATATTTACTATAATATTTTTTTAATGTTTTCCAGTAGAATCACGGGTTAGTCAACCACAATAATAACACGGCATTTTTTCATAAAATAAAGGCTTTCCGAAGTACTTCTGAGCTTTGAAGCATCTGCATTACTGATGACAATTTCAGAACGACCCGGACCCAATGTCTTCAACCCTTTAACCACCAAAGGATGATCTGAAACTCTCTGGTTATCCAGAATTTCCTTTAGATTCCGAGCATATCCGCTCATACCCTGCTGCACGGCATATTCTCTGCTGACAAAAGCAGAACCATAAACTTCCTGATTGTTTTCATCGAGTATTCTTGGAACCATTACAGGCCTGACACCAAGTCCCTTGGCATCGACCACAAGTCCGGTAAAAAGCGGCGACGATGTTTTATTCATCGTCACAAGCGTGATTGAGTCAAGGGGCTTGATGTCTTTCGGAAGTACAAGTTGAGCAAATCCTCCGCGAAGATTCACTTCCATTTTTATTTTTACCGTTCCGTCTGTTAGGTATTCTTTTTGACCACTTTTGCATTTTTTACCATATTTTCAATTCTATACATAATGGCAGGGTCTTGAATTGCATAATCTCCAACAACAGTAGTGCCGTTAATCCGCAGCTCTTTAATAATTTCAAGGATAATACGAAAAGCGTTAAGTTTTGCATCTGTCAGCGCCACGGCTCGAGCATTGGAATTACCAGACATTTTTGTTGGAGGAATACCGATTCCTTTTGCCTGAACGACCCCCCTGCTCCAATTGATACTCCCTTTTTCCTTGAGTTCAATAATTTCCCTGGAATTGTCAGTATATCCAAAGACAGAAAACGTCAGCAAAAACACGAGAGTCAGTACAAAAGACAACTGTTTTCTCATAGGAACTCCTTGGTACATTCTCTTATTGATAAGTATATTATTTTCAATATTCGATATTACTTGAATCAAGCAAAGAGCTTTTATATTCTCCAATAAACGACAGGGCTTCCCTTTCCGTCGATATCCCCTTGATGGATTCACGAAACCTGCTGCTGTAACGCAATCCTTTGACAAACCATCCCAGATGACTTCGCATCATTCGACAAGCCCGCTTCTCTCCAAAGCATTCTATCGAGGCATTAAGATATTCCGTCATCGCATCAAAACGTTCGGTAAGATCCGGGAACACCCTTTCTTTACCATTCATCAGAAACGTCACCTGAGAAAATAACCATGGATTTCCAATGGCTGCCCGGCCAATCATTACCGCATCACAACCAGTTTCCTTTTTCATGGTAAATACATCTTCCGGCGTTACAATATCTCCGTTTCCGATCACAGGGATGGACACGCTATTTTTTATAGCGGCAATTAAAGACCAGTCAGCTTTACCCCCAAACCCTTGAGTCGCCAGACGTGGATGCACGGTAATACCGTCCACTCCGCCCGCTTCTGCGACTTTAGCAATGGCAAAAGCTTCACTGCCGGATTTATCCCAGCCGGCTCTCATTTTAACTGTAAGCGGAATGTTTATGGCTTTTCGGACAGCCAAGAAAATTTTTTCAGCCTTAGTTGGCGCTTTCATTAAAGCCGCCCCTGATCCGGTTTTCAACACCTTTTTTACAGCACAACCAAGATTGATGTCGAGAATGTCAGCACCCGAAGCCTCAACTATGGCTGCTGCTTCAGCCATTATATAAGGATCTGAACCGAATATCTGAACCGATAACGGTTTTTCCTCGATCCGGCTTTCGAGCAATTCATGTGTTTTGAGGGATCTGTGAACCAGCCCGTTGGCACTGATCATTTCTGAACAGACCAGACCACATCCCGAAGCCTTTGCCAACAGTCGAAACGGCAAATTAGTGATACCAGCAAGTGGTGCTAAAATCGTTATATTGTTAAGAACAACTGAACCAATTTTCATACATCAACCAAATTGGAAGAATTCCTTAAATATTCCCCGACAAATCGGGATCTACGACAATCGTCTATCATCAATCATCAATCGTTTATACCTGAATCTCTTTTGAAATCAATTTGTTCCAAAAACCTAAATAGTTACGTTTTTTCTAAAAACCTTTGGGGTTGGATTGGCATAGCAAAACAGGCAGTTATGATAGCATGGGTGCAGGTGATACGACCCGATATCCACTGAAATCATACATCCGCACCCCTTTGATGACCGCTGGCCTGTATCCCTTTTAAAGCTGAGGTCTCCACCAAATATTTTAACAAAAAGATCATTTGGAATACACGAACTTCTCCTGATGTTCGAGCCTGAAGGAAGCGCATTCAGCACTTCCTTTTCGCAGCACATATACAGATCAATTTTTTTTTCTGAAAGTTTTTTTTCCATTTTAAGAAGAATTTCTATTTTTTCCGACAGGATTGGATCGATAAAAGAAAATCCTGGTATTGACTTTATGCGTTTTTTTATCTTGGTGTAATGATCCATGAAGCTGGTAATACACCGTGTAACGCCGCATTGTGATGCCCATACGGCAATCCTGGAAAAATCATGAAGATTGTCTTTAATGACGTTTTGTTTAAATTCAAAGAAGCAAATGGGATCGAATCTCCAGTTTATAGTTCTTGGATCGAAGGCTCGACAAAGGTCTCTAAGCTGGTCAAGCCGCTGTTTTAAAGACGGCACTCGAGGTTCAAGTAACGAATTATTTGAATTTATGGTAAAGTTAAAAAAAAGATTGTATCCCATCCTCAAAAGCTTTTGGCCGAACCCTCCTTTAATAAAAGGAGCGAAATTTTTTGACCAGAATACAATGGTATGCACGCTGTCGGGCGTCGCAGGTACGATGAACTTACGCCGGTTATATGGATTAATAACTTCAAACACCCCTTTTTTGATCTGTTCCATGAACCAATCCATGTAAAAGGCAGGAATATCGGTACGTCTTGAGGCTGAGATGACGATTTGATCTGAGTGTTTCATAACCCGAAATCAACCTCACGATGATTTTTTCTTAAGATCAGCTAAAGATATCACTTTTTGACCACCTGGCTT
>JAOUGB010000278.1 GCA_029857875.1 Desulfobacteraceae bacterium
CAAATAGTATTTGATAAACAGGGTCGATATTTTGTTGGCGTTAAAGCCGCACTTTACAAAGTTGAAGGTGGAAAAATAAGTGGTGTTCCAGAATCAGAAAGTGAGATTTCATGGTCGTATCGCAAAACTTGCACCAACAACAATCCGTTTGGTGTGAAAGTTGAAAAATAGTACACAGAAGAGACTTATGCTCGCAAATCTAAAACAGCAATTCAACAACAACTATCGGGATAAGGATTTTACTGCTATAAAACACACGCCTCTTGTCTAAAAAAAAATGTGATATCGCTTTTCAATGAGGGCAAATGCATTTCACCAGGTTTGCCTATTTCTTTTTTATGATATATGGAATTAGCAAGAGTTGGCTTCAGGTTGTATTCATGATAAGCGATCACAGGCTTTTAAAAGCCAGGTTCAAGAAGCAGCGTTAAAAAGCCTTGTGGACATGATTCAAAGCGGCTGAGAGATCATATGACCTTGATAATAATTACATAAAAAAAAGATATGATAAATTTAGGGGGTTTAATGCAAAATTATATAAATCGTATTGTTCGTGCTGCCAAGCTTGACATTAACCTATATGAAGAGGTTGAGGCTGATAAAGGAGCCATGGGTCAAGCTATGGGAGTTGTTGTTCTTTCCAGTATAGCAGCCGGAATAGGAAGCATAGGAACAATAGGGGTAAAGGGAATCATTATCGGAGCGATCACAGCTCTTATAGCATGGTATGTTTGGGCCTATATGACATATTTTATCGGTGCTAAGATTCTTCCTGAGCCGCAGACCAAAGCGGATCATGGTGAATTGCTGCGAACCATCGGTTTTTCAAGCTCTCCAGGTTTAATTCGAGTATTGGCTATTATACCTGGTATATCCGGGATCATTTTTGCTATCGCTTCAATTTGGATGTTAACAGCTATGGTTATTGCGGTAAGACAAGCTCTTGACTATCAGAGCACATTACGTGCTGTAGGTGTTTGCATCATTGGCTGGGTCATTCAAGCGATAATCCTTATGATCTTGTTTGCTGCTTTAGGTGGTGGTCATTAAAATCTAATTTGGGGATTTTATATAGCCGGATAGATCAGAACCCAATAAGGAACAAAAAAATGCCGCACAGTTAAAATGAAATGTTGGATAGAAGAATTATTATGAGAAAATATTTTGGCTTTATAATAGTTTTTTTGGTTTGGTCGATTTCGTCTTGTACAACATTACCAAATGGTAAATTTGAAAAAAGAAGTACTGTATTTCCAAAAAACATAATTCTTTTTATTGGGGATGGAATGGGAGTATCTCACATAACCGCTGGTAAAATAATCAAGGGTGTTTTGAATCTTGAAAGTTTCAGATACTCGGGATTACTTACAACTCATTCCCAGAATGCATTTATCACTGATTCGGCAGCGGCCGCAACAGCAATGGCAACAGGTTATAAGACAGACAACGGTGCCATTTCAGTTTCGTCCGAGAAGGAGCCCTTGAAGACCGTGGCTGAATACGCTGAGGAGAATGGCAAAAGTACCGGTCTTGTTGTATCCTGTTCTGTAACGGATGCTACTCCATCAGCTTTTGTTACCCATGTAGAACGTAGAACCCAGAAAGATCTTATAGCTGAACAGATAGCAAGCAGCGATATTGATGTTCTTTTTGGTGGAGGATGGGCTTACTTCGTACCGAAATCTGTGAAGGGAAGCAAAAGGGCTGATGAGAAGGACCTAATAGCTGTTTTGAAAAAACGCATGAAGGTTATACGCTCTGTCGAAGAATTTCAGCAACTTGGTATTATTGATTCTGTTACGGGATTTTTTGCGGTCAAACATCCACCACAAGCCAAATATCGCAAACCACAACTTCCTGAATTAACAAATAAAGCTATCGAAATACTTTCCAGGAATAAAGACGGTTTTTTTCTCATGGTTGAGGGATCGCAGATTGATTGGGCGGCTCATGAAAATAAACAAGATTTTATTTTAAATGAGATGATAGATTTCGATAACGCTATAGGCGCAGGTCTCGAATTTGCAAAAAGTAATTCGCAGACACTGGTTCTGGTGACAGCAGACCATGAGACAGGCGGATTTGCCATACACGATGGATCAGTTGAAGAGAGAAGGATCAGTGATTCAGGTTTCACGACTTCGGAGCATACAGCTGCTATGGTACCAATATTCGCATACGGGCCGGGGAGTTCGGCGTTTTCAGGAATTAAAGACAACACTTTCGTAGGCAAAACATTAATACAGTATCTTCATCAATAGATCTGGTAACAGTGATGTTTCCGCGGTTAATGTGGTCTAAAAATACTGATGCTTGCCTAATATCAATCAGTTAGGTTGAACTTTCCTAAAGCGACATTCAGGTTTTAAATCTTAGGTCTATATAAAATTAATAAATCAGAGTTGCATTGGCAAATTACTTTTTTCCTGAATGTTGCAAAATCACATTTAATGGTAATATTAATCACATTGAAAATTTGAAAAAAGAATTATCGCCTGATTTCGTAAAACTGACGTTTAACAAAATTTTAAAAACGTCCGGATAAGATTTTTTTTACAATCAACAAATATTGGAGGATAATGAATGGCCTTTGAAACCAAAGAGCAAGTTTTAGAGAAAGTACTTAGCCAGGACAAGCCCAAATGCCCTCACTGGGGGGCAGAAATGATAATTTGGGAAGTTCCCCCGTTTAGCTTCAGCGACGGTCTCGGATGGGGAACTCCTTATCTGTTTATATGTTTCAACGATGAATGCTCCTTGTATGTTCAGGGATGGGAAAATATGGAGGAAAATTATTCCCAATGTGCATCTTACCGGTGCATGAACTATCCGGGTACAAAACAGTTTGAATGCATCCCTGTTTTCAGTCCCGTGGGAGGTACCGGGCAAATCATTGACGGAGAGATTTTGGCAGAGCAGGAAATACTAAAAGAAAAAACCAAGAAAGGATTTTCCATCCTTACGGATGCCTACTTGGCCAAAGACCACGTTACGGTGGTCAGAATGCTTCTCGATGCAGCCCAGCCGCAGCGGGTCCGGTTAAAAGCAGCGGAAATGATCGGTGATATTGGAGTGCTTGAAGCCATAGAACCGATTAAAAGTGCCAGATTCGGCAATGAAATTACCCAGAAAAAGGTTGATGAATCTGTGAAAAAGATTCATGAACGATATTTCACCCGCGAATGTCCTTTTTGCGCGGAAATCATAAAAAAAAGAGCAAAAATCTGTAAGCACTGCGGGCAGGATGTTGCAGGGAAATAACGTATTATTTTAGGATTTCGCGGGGTCTGCCAAAAAACGTTTGGCTTCTATTCTTTTTGCATCGATCCAGAGCCCTTCCAGATCATAGAAGGCACGAACCGGTTCATAAAAAACGTGAATGACGACATGACCGTAATCGAGCAGAACCCAGTGGCCTTCTTTTTTCCCCTCAACACTCAGCGGTTTTATGGCGTGTTTTTTTAAGTTTACCTGAATATACTCCGCGATGGCTGAAACCTGACGGTTGGAACGACCGCTGCAAATGATAAAGATGTCGGAAAAAGAAGTGAGTCCTCGAACGTCAAGAACCACCATGTTTATTGCTTTTTTTCCCATAACGGCGTTGATGTAAAGATCAAGATCAGGGTCCAAGGAAGTACCAGGCGTATTTGTCATAAATAAAGTCCTTTGGCTTTTATAAAATCTTCGACGATGTCTGGCACCAGTCGTTTAATCGAGCGCCCTTCTTTGATACGTTTTCGAATGGTTGTTGATGAAATATCCACAGGCGTGACATTAAACACACAGACCGGTTGCTTTTTATCATGTATGAAAGACGATTGAGTAGAGGAGAATGTATATCCTTTTGAGATCTTGGATTGAAGATAATTTTTCAGGGATTTCCATTCCAACTCGGCGCTGTTTTTTTTGTTAATGGCTCGGGACATAACAATAAAGGGGATCAGCAAAAAAAGGTCATCGTAGGATTTCCAGGTATCTATTTCTAAAAAAGCATCCAGCCCCACGATGAGATGGAGTTCCGTATTTTCCGGTGAAGTCGATTTAAAATGGCGAACCGTATCGATGGTGTAGGAAGGGCCCGAACGTTTCAGCTCGACATCTGAGATCACAAAATTCGGATCATCTGAAAATGCGAGTCGAATCATCTCAAGACGATCTTCGGCATCCACCACGCCGTCCAGTTCCTTGTGCGGCGGCAGCGCAGACGGAATAATCAGAATTTTATCCAGGCCAAAACCCGCTTTAACCTCCCGAACAACCTGGACATGTCCCAAATGAATCGGATTGAACGTACCCCCAAAAAGTCCTATACGTCTCAAAAATTCCCCGCTTTTTCAGCTATGTTCTTATCTGCCCGTCACCGAACACGACAAACTTGGTGGTGGTCAGTTCCTCCACTCCCATGGGGCCGAAGGCATGGAGTTTTGAGGTGCTGATACCGATTTCCGCACCCAGGCCAAGCTCACCACCGTCATTAAACCGTGTGGACGCATTGACCAGCACCACTGAAGAATCGGTTTCACGGACAAAGCGTTTGGCCCGCTTATAATCGCGCGTCACAATGGATTCCGTATGTTTTGAACCATATTTTGAAATGTGAGAGATGGCCTGTTCCATGTCTTCGACAACCCTGACGGCCAGGACAAGGCCG
>JAOUGB010000279.1 GCA_029857875.1 Desulfobacteraceae bacterium
GTGATGGTTCCGTTGGGGTCCACGCCACGTTCGAAACGATGGGATGCATCTGTGTTTAGGCCTGTTTTTTTTGAAGTTTTTCGAATGCAAACCGGATCAAAATACGCGCTTTCAAGAAGAATATTTGTTGTGGTATCTTCAATTTCTGAATTCAGCCCGCCCATGACGCCTGCGATTGCCACCGGTTTTTTCCCATCGCAAATCATGAGCACTTCCGGATCAAGGCGGCGTTCTTTCCCGTCCAGGGTTATAAAGGTTTCGTTTTCCTGAGCCGTTCGCACCACAATCCGGTTTTCAGCAAGACGGTCAAAGTCAAAGGCATGCAGCGGCTGGCCGGTCTCCATCATAACGAAGTTGGTAATATCCACAATATTGTTGATCGGTTTTAAACCTACCGAAACCAAGCGGTCCTGAAGCCAAAAAGGAGAGGGGCCGACGGTAACATCGAAAATAAGGCTGGCGGCATATCTCGGACAAAGGGCGGGGGCCATTATTGTCACTGAGGTGTGATTGGTAATATCACCCATAGACTCCGGCAGAGAAATTTGAGGATATGTTACCCTTTTATTTTCAATTGCGGCAATTTCTCGAGCTGTTCCGATGATACTGAGGCAGTCCGGTCTGTTGGGCGTCAGATCGATTTCCAATACCGGGTCTGACAGTCCCAGGGCCTTATTCAGTGAATCGCCCACCGATAGATTCTTACCCAGCTCCATAATACCATGGCCGTTGCTGCCGAGTCCCAATTCGAGTTCGCTGCAGAGCATCCCTTCCGAGGTTTCTCCACGGATGATACTTTTTTCAAGAACTTTTCCTCTTGGGAAACAGGTGCCTGGTATGGCGCACGGTGCAAGCATATCTGTTTTGACATTGGGCGCCCCACAAACAACAGAAATGATATCTTTACCGATATCTACGCTACAGAGTTTCAACTTATCAGAATTTGGATGGGGATCAATATTGACGATCCGGCCGACATGAACACTGTTCAAATAATCGTATCGGTCCGAAACAGCCTCAACTTCAAGTCCGGCCATGGTGAGAGCATCAGCCAGATCATTTGCATTCAGGTTAATGCTAACGTACTCTTTTAACCAGCTTAAACTGACCTTCATGTTAAAACTGCCTTAAAAATCTTAGATCATTTTCAAAATACTTTCGGATGTCATCAATACCGTATTTCAACATGGCAATCCGTTCCACTCCCATTCCGAAAGCAAATCCGGTATATTGGGTTGTATCGTATCCAACGTTTTCAAAAACAGCCGGATGAACCATGCCGGAACCCAGAACTTCCAGCCAGCCGGTTTTTGAGCATACCCTGCAGCCCTTGCCTTTGCATATAACGCATCGGATATCGACTTCGGCACTTGGTTCGGTAAAAGGGAAAAAGCTGGGTCGAAATCTCAGACTGGTTTCCGAATCAAACATTTGATGGACAAAGGTCGTCAATATGCCTTTAAGATCCCCGAAGGATATATTTTTATCAACCAGAAGCCCTTCAACCTGGTGAAACATGGGTGTGTGGGTCAAGTCGGAATCACATCGATAGACCTTGCCAGGTGCAACAATCCTCACTGGAGGATTCTGCTTTTCCATTATTCGGGGCTGAGTCGGTGAGGTGTGGGTTCTCAGAACAATGTTTTGGGATATATAAAACGTGTCCTGCATGTCCCTTGCCGGGTGATTTTGGGGAATATTCAGCGCTTCAAAATTATAATAATCGGTTTCAACCTCAGGCCCTTCAGCAATGTCAAAACCCAGCCGGATAAAAATGTCGCAAATTTTCCAGGTAATCTGGGTGATGGGATGCAAAGACCCTTGTGGCGTTACCCTTCCAGGGAGTGAAACATCAATCTGGTCGTCGATTTTCCGAGAGGATGTTTCAAGCTCTTTGAGAGCGTTTTTGAATAATACATCAAGATGGTTTTTTGTTTCGTTTGCTCTCTTCCCGGCGTCCGGTCTGATTTCTTCGGGCAGGTTAGAAATGTTTCTTAAAAATTGTGTCACCGCTCCTTTTCGACCCAGGTAGCGGATAGAAATGGCCTTGATACTTTCTGCATCGGAAGCAGATTCAAGTTCCTTCAGTGCATCTTGGTGAATCTGTTCAATGGTTTTCTCCAATGTAGTTCTACCTGTTCCTTAGCCGTGTCCATCTTAAATGGTCTTTTTGCCCAATCTCTGCGTTATGCTCAAAAAATAATCCTCGGAATATTAAAAATATGCCTGCGATTATTTTTTTCGCAGGCCTTGATCTTGAACAAAAATCCTCATTTATTATTGGACCCTGGTTGGAAAATTCGTACTCAAGTTTCGCATCCATATGACAAGCTGATCCGAGTTATGATCATAATTGTTCCGCGGCCAGACCGGCAATTTGACTAAAACCCCTAGGATCCGATATTGCCAATTCGGCCAACACTTTTCGGTCCAACTCAACACCGGCAAGTTTCAACCCGTGAATGAATTTGCTGTAAGACAGATTGTTCATGCGTGTCGCAGCATTAATTCTGGCGATCCAGAGTTTTCTAAAGTTACGCTTTCGAACTCTGCGATCCCGGTATGCATACATGAGTGCCTTATCAACAGCGTCCGCTGCTGTGCGAAATAATTTGCTGCGGCCGCCGCGATACCCTTTGGCTAATTTTAAGACCTTTTTTCTGCGCCTTCTTGCTTTAAAACCTCTTTTAACTCGCATAAATTTTCTCCTAAACCTCTATCCAAATCCTCTATCCATTGGGGAGCAGCAGTTTAAGTGATTTCCTGTTGGTTTTGTCAATGATTTGACTTTGCCTTAAACCACGTTTACGTTTTCTGGTTTTTTTGGTTAAAATATGACTTGCATGTGATTTCGAAAAAACGAATTTTCCGGTTCCTGTTTTTTTAAAACGCTTTGCAGCGGCCCTATTTGTTTTTATTTTTGGCATCTTTAGTCCTTTCCGGTAATTTTAAAAAAATAGATGGCGTGAACCATGTCGGATTCCAGCCCACGCCATCTTCACAGAAAATATTTTTTAACAATTTATCATTATGAAAAAGGCATAAAATAACTTTTTACGACGTCATCAACAATTTGCCGATGGTCGTTGTGTAATAAAAAGGTTTTTAATCTCATGGATAATGACGTATCAGGGCATAATTATTTTGATAATGGTTTCGGTGCCAGAACCATAACCATTGTGCGACCTTCAAATTTGGGGGGCTGTTCGACTAGTGCAACTTCTTCAGTTTCTTGAACAATCTTTCCCAGCAATTCATTGCCCAGATTGGTGAGCGTAATTTCTCGTCCCCTGAAAATGACGGTGACTTTGACTTTGTCCTTTTTATCAAGGAACTTTTTAATATGATTGATCTTGGTATTTAGATCATGTTCGCCAGTCTTGGGGCGTACCTTTATTTCCTTGAGCTGAAATGTGGTTTGTTTCTTTTTTGCCTCCTGTTTTTTCTTGGTCAGTTCATACTTGTAGCGACCATAATCCATTATTTTACAAACAGGGGGGATTGCGTTTGGAGAAATTTCCACCAAGTCAAGGCCAAAATCATTGGCAACGGCGATGGCTTTGTAGGTCGGGATTACACCAATCTGATTCCCGTCAGGGTCTATTACTCTGACCTCTTTTGCCCTTATATTTCTATTAATATTTATCCTATTTCCTCTGGTCCTATTTACACCATTTGTACGTTTCGAAATAGCTATACCCACACCTCCTTAGCTATAATTTATTGACTTTTTCATGCACATGGAACAAAACCAATTGTAACAACAATTTTTTCCAATCCCACATTCCTGAGCATTATATCTTAATAAATCACTCGTCGGAAGTGAAAACTGAAATATATAAAAATATTAATAAATGCAAGAAAAAAATGCAAGAAAATAAAACGAAAGCCGCTCCATTGTATTTTCTGAAAGCAACATATTATTGGCAATCACAATTATGCCAGTTGGCATGTTAAGACTGCCTGAGTGTATATTCGGCCAAGAGGCTTCCCTTCCAGTAGGAATTTTCGGGAGTGTTGAAAAAAGCCTTAAAAAGTTCCAGACTGTTTTGACGTAAAATATTGGGTACAATTGAAATTGGATGTTTTGTGTATAAAGGCGGCAGTTTTGTCAAATCACAATTTATGCCTCCGCCCATTACATCTTCGTATGCGTATACGATTTCGCTGATACCACTTAAAATCAATGCCCCCAGGCACATGAGACACGGTTCCATGGTTGTAAAGAGGACAATTTTCTTTTTGTCTGTATTTATATCCATATCTGCCAGACGCTTAAGTGCAATCATTTCCGCATGGTCGATTTCATTTGGGAAATTTCCCATAGTACCTTTTCTGGCGCCTGTTGCCAGAATCCGGTTTTGATGGACCAAGACACATCCAACGGGAAATTCTCCGGCATCTAACGCTTTCCTTGCCTGATCCAGCGCCTTTTTCATGAAATATTCATAGTTCATAAATGATTTTATGCCTCAAAAATTATTCAAATTAATTGGGGAGACCGCGTTGTCTTCTCGCAAGTGCCTAAAGTTAAAAGTGATCTAAAGTGCCTAAAGTTGAGGTAGCGCTAACGCGCTGTCATTCAGGTAAAATTATCCAAAGCAATCCTTAACTTTAGTTCACTTTAGGCACTTGAAACT
>JAOUGB010000280.1 GCA_029857875.1 Desulfobacteraceae bacterium
TCGCAGAAATCGAAAGAATGTTAAAGGCGCTGATAATGTCTTTAGAAAACAAACCCTTGAATCCTTGACCCCTTGAGTCCTTGGACCCTCTTCTCCAACTAAATTGGAGAAGAACCTTAAATTTTTACTGAAAGAACTCGTGAATAAGGGCTCGTAATGAAAGAACCCGCCTGGGGCTATTCATAAAGATCTCCTTTTTAATGGAGTGTTTCTCCATAGCGTTAAATAACCTGGGGTTCTTTCATAACGATCCCTAATCCACTCAGACAGCTTCCAGTTAAAAATTTAATCATACCTGAAGCTCTTTTGAAATCGATATGTTTCAAGGATAAACTATTACAATTTACAAAACGGTAAAGTTTATCTTTGCTCAACGGTTTTCGAATAGCCGCATCCATTTTTGAAAACGTATTACTTTTTCAGGGCCATACCTTCGAAGCGTGTTTAGGATATCTTCCACCGTTTTTTCACAACTATCCATTTCGCCGTTTTTGGAAAAAAATTTGTCAGCAAAACAGATGATCTGTTCTTCTATGGATATTGGAACCATATCCCGTTGGGGCAATGGAAGATTATTTAATTTTATTTCTTCAGCGGTGATTCCGATACCCACATGACGTTCGCATACAAGAGCATGTTGCGACAAACCTTTATTTTCCAGAACTTTTCTTCCCAGGTAGCCATGACAGACGTATGGATGTTTTCCTAAACATCCAAGTTCAGGGGTGTTGGTTTCAAAAATACCAACATCATGGAGCATGGCGGCTTCTTTTATAAAATTAAGGTTCGGTTTAAGATGGGGGACCCTTTTGGCAACATTAATGGCTTTATTTGCTACCTGCTGTCCATGTTTTACGAGAATTTGAAAGGATTCGGAGCCGGGTTCATAAAATTCGGCTATAATTTCAAGTGGATTCATCAGTTAAGTCGTTCGAACTTTATTTGTGTATTTCGTGGAAACACTTTTATATGAGTTGGTAAAGCGTTATTGATAAATGGTTAAGCAGGTTTGCCCGTTTGCCGGTTTACCTGTTGAATGTGTTTGATTGCTATTTTAACCGTCGAACAGGTACACGGGCCAACGGGCTCAACCTTATTCCATCACTCCTTTTACGTTCGGGTATCCGGAATTTCCCAATCTTTTTTGGTTCCACTTCATACGGACTTGGATTTGTCTGATAGTAGTACCCCTTCAATAAACGGATCCAGATTGCCGTCAAGAACACTGTTGATATTGCCCACTTCCATATTGATACGGTGATCTTTAACCATTTGATAAGGGTGCATGACATAAGACCGGATTTGACTTCCCCAGGCGATTTCATCCTTGCTATCATGCATTTCCTGGTGCTTTTCATCCTGTTTCCGTTTTTCAAGCTGATGAAGCCTGGCTTTTAAGACTTTCATGGCCAAGTCTTTATTTCTATGCTGCGATTTTTCTTGTTGACACTGAACAGTAATTCCACTGGGAAGATGCGTGATGCGGACGGCGCTGCTTGTTTTGTTGACATGCTGTCCGCCGGCACCGCTGGCCCTATAAACATCTATACGCAGATCCTTATCCTCGACGTTGACAACGATTTCATTGTCCAGTTCAGGGTAAACAAATACAGAGGCAAAGGAAGTATGCCTTTTACCGCTGGCGTTAAACGGAGAAATCCTGACCAGACGATGCACACCGGTTTCCGTCTTTAAGTACCCGTAAGCATAATTCCCGGACGCGGTAAACGTAACGCTTTTTATACCTGCTTCATCACCAGGCTGAAAATCGACGATACTGATTTTAAATCCTTTTCGATCAACCCATCGCATATACATTCTAAAAAGCATTTCAGCCCAGTCTTGAGCTTCAGTTCCTCCAGCTCCCGCGTTAATGGATACGATAGAGTTGTTCGGGTCGTCTTCTCCATCCAGTGTAAGATCAATGGAAAATTTTTTTATCCTTTTTTCCAACTGTCTCATCTGACGGGAGGCTTCATCAATCGTATCTGTGTCCGATTCCTCAACACCGAGTTCAAACAGTATTTCGTTCTCTTCCAGATCTCTGTTAAGGTCATTAAACCTGCTGATGACATTCGAAATCACTGTTCGCTCTTTTAATATTGTTTTGCCGGATTCGGGGTTGTCCCAGAAGTTTTTTTCGGCAATCTGCTTTTCGATTTCCTTAAGTCGTTTTTCCTTTTCGGGCAGGTCAAAGATAGTCCTTGATCTGTTCTAATTTTACAAATAACGTTTTTATATTTTCTTTAATTTCAATGGTCATATGTTGTCTCCTTCTTTATCAGATGTTTTGTTAACATCATTGATTACGATTTAATGATGCGGTTTTGGAAACTAATTATAATACGATTTTCGGTATGTTTCAATACCCCTTTCAATTAATATTAAAAAGATAATTTGCGAAACTTGAGTAGCCTAAGTAAAATAAAAAACACAGACAACCCCAAACATGCCATTGCAAACACATCTCCAAACCTTGAATACAGGGTTTCAACCTGAAGTATGGGAACTTTTTGGGTAATCACGGCATCTTTAAAAATCTGCGTGGTTTCAATGACACTGCCGGAAGGCTCTATAAATCCACTGATTCCGGTATTTGCGGCGCGGACAAGGGATCGCCGGTTTTCAACAGCCCTGAAAACAGACATGGAAAAATGCTGATAAGGTGCACTGGATCTTCCGTACCATGCATCATTGGTGATATTGACCAGCAGTGATGCATGGTTTTGAACCATGGCTCTGGAAAGAGCCGGAAAAATAATTTCATAACAAATCTGTATTCCGATACTGGATTTTTGCCATCTAATGGTTTGGCCTTTTTCGCCGATATCAAAATCTCCCACACCTTCCACCATTTTGCTCACAAACGGAAGCCATTTTTTCATGGGAACGTATTCTCCAAAAGGTACAAGATGGGTTTTGTCATACCTGCCGTTGACGTTTCCGACAGCGTCAACCAAAAAGGCGCTGTTATAGTATTCAATCTTGTTGTTTTTCAGTGTGAAAGCAGGACTGCCGATTAAAAAGTCCGTTCCAATCTCATGAATTCCCGCAAGGACCAGTTTAGACAGTTCGGTGTCATGCATGAAGTAAAAAGGTGTTGCCGTTTCCGGCCAAACGACAAGATCCGGTTGAAGATCTTTTGAAAGAGATGAAAGGTGAATGTATTTCATTGTTGACGACTTTTGAAAAGCAGGGTCCCATTTTTTTGCCTGGTCAATATTACCTTGGACAATGGTAACTTTAGACGATGGGGATATTACAGCCAGTTCATGGATATTATTTATTCTCCATTTTCCATAAACCAATATAGCGCCAAGGATCACAACAAAAGCAGCCATCGCTCCGGCAGCCAGTTTTGTCTGAACCCTTTTTCCTTGCCAGTTTTTGTCCATCAGGCAAAGATAAATCAGGAAAGCTACCGCATTACTTAAGACAATACAAAAAGAAACCCCGTATACACCGACTAAATCTGAAATTTGTATGATATGCAGCATGTTGAACTGTGTATATCCCATGAGTTCCCACGGGAAACCAGTGAAAAGAAATGAACGGATATATTCTAATGAAACCCATAATAATGGTGGTATATATAAAAGAGAAAACGGGTTTGAGCACAGGCGGGTGACTGCCATTGAAAATAACGCGATGTAAAGCGCCAAATAGAATGATAAAAGAAAAAGGATTGGTATACTTACGTAAAAGGGAAGATGACCATATGCTGACATGGTATGTGCCAGCCAGTAAACCAGCGATAAATAATGGACAAGGCCGGCGAACAGCCCAAGATAAAAACTATTTTTAAGGGAAAGATTTCTTGACGCAACAAACAAAGGAATGAAGGCGAACCAGGCCAGCCAGGAAATGTCAAATTTAGGAAAGGATAATGTCATTAAAAAACCGCTGGATGCGGCTAAAAACAAATTGAGTCTGTGAAGCTTATTCCCTTTCAATGCAAAATTTTCCCGTATAAGATCCCGCAAGCTTGTTTGCGGGAGTTTTATAAAATCGTTCCACGATTTTATTTAGGGTATACCTTTGGCATTGATCTCCATGCAAGGAAAATTTCATTTTGTATGGTTGACAATCATTATAAAGATTGATTTGGAAGCCGATATTCTAGAATCAATGTTAAAACATAACCAAGGAAGAATGTTAATTGAATCGGCAACATCAAAAATCACATCGTGTTTTTTTCGGGATATCTTCATTTCAGATGCTCGCCATGTTCCGGCGCGGATTGTTTTACAGCTATCTCTCCATCTATTTGCGCCATTTTCTGGGGTTAAGCGTTACTGAAACAACATTGTTTGCCACGTTGCCCATGGTGATGAATATTGTTTTTCAGACGTTTGTATGGGGCGCGTTTTCGGATAAATATCAACTCAGGAGGACGTTGATCATATCCGGCGAAATACTGGCGGGATTCGGTACGGTTTTGGTGTGGTATGCACACACCCTGACCGGGAATCTATCCTTGGCGGGATATGTAATTATCTTCGGTCTGTCGATCGTTGAAATCTTCTGGTCGATGTCCAATGTGGGTTGGAGTGCTTTGATATCGGATATCTATCGTCAGGAGGATCGAAATGCGGTGCAGGGTCGGCTGGCTAGTATTGGCGGTATCGGCCGAATTGCC
>JAOUGB010000281.1 GCA_029857875.1 Desulfobacteraceae bacterium
AAAGAAAGGAGATAGCTGGTGGCCTCCGCAGCGCTGGCACCGCAACAGGTCCAGTCCTTAAGCTCCAACAGATCCACTTCCAGTTCTTGCATAAATACCCGGGTGGAGGAGTTGTATTCAAGGGCCGTCCCCTCCAGAGAACAACCTGGATAATATAGGTACTTCATATTTACCCTCCATAATTCGGAAATGGACAGACCAAAAAAGTTACAAGTGAACTAAAGTTTGAAGTGAGCTAAAGTTAAGGAATCGCAATGCTCCGGCTTTAATACAACTGGCAACATCCATTAACTTTAGGCACTTTAGATCACTTTAGGCACTTCACATTTATTGATTAGAATTTTATTGCAACAAAAAACACACAAATTACAATGAAGGAGTTAATTCCGTATTCTTCTTAGCTCTGCTCTAACTCTTCAACCTTACGAAAGATCGACTCTAAAGCACCGTTTCCTTTTGAAGGAATCTCAAAAGAGACTTTTCCTTTGCCCATGAGTTTCATCCCCAACGGGGCAAACTGAAGCGGCATGAAAGGGTTTTTCATGGAAAGAAAATAGAGCGTCATGAACTCCATCTCTCTAACCCGACCATGACGGCGTAAACTCTCTATAAAGCTTTTGTAAAATAGAATACTTTTCTTATAGGGCGCCAGGTTCTCTTTTGCAGCTATCTGCTTGAGAGCGCTCATCGTCTCGGTAAGCGGAAGCCCTCGGGGACATCGCAGTGTACAGTAATAGCATACGGAGCATAGGGAAAAAGTCTTGCTGTGAAAAATTGTCTCCTTTTCTCCCATAAGTACATTGTACCACAGCTGACGCGGAGTGAGATCCATGGCAAAGGCGTTGGGGCAAGAACCGGTGCAGGTGCCGCATTGGATGCAGGCACTTACCATGTCCCGGATTGTGGCCAAAGAATCTATGACAGGTTCGGGTACGGTTGTAGAAACCTGTTTGATTTCTATTATCTCCGTTGGATTCATGGCTCCCCCTTTATTATTGATGATTGTTGATTGATGACTGTTGATTGTAGGTGTTCTATAAATTTTATTAAAATAACCAAAGAAAAGCGATTCCATAAATCGTCAATCATCAATCATCAATCCTATGCTGTTCCTTCAAGCGCCGAATCGATGACGTCGAACATTTGCTGGTCTAAAAATCCGGCAAGGGTCGACGCGCTGTTCGGGCAAACAGTGGCGCATGATCCGCATCCTTGACACATGGCGGCGTTGACCAGAACTTTTTCCAGTTCCGGATCGACCATGCGAGCACCATATGGACAGGCCTCGATACACCGCTCACATAGACTGCAAAGGCTGTGACGGACCTCTGCCACCACTTTTCCGGCAGGCATCCGTTTATAGGAAAGAATCCTTAAGGCTCTCTGGGCCGCAGCTTCGGCTGTTGCTATCGATTCCGTGATGTTGCGGGGAGAATGCGCCAGGCCGCAGGCAAAAATTCCTTCTTTAATTGAATCGACGGGTCTCCATTTCGATTCTGCCTCCTCAAAAAAGCCGTCCCGATCCAGAGTCGCTCCAAGGGATTCCGCCAGATCTTTGGGTAGTTTGGGTACAATGCCGGTGGCAAGGACAACAAGGTCGGCATCAATCCGGATCTTCTGTCCGATAATCGGTTCAACGGCTGTCACTCGAACAGATCCGTCCATGGGAGTAACCTGTGGCTTTTCATCTACATCGTATTGGATAAAGATTACACCGGACTTGCGGGCCATGGTGTAATAGGACTCGGTAAAGCCATAGGTCATCATGTCTCGATAAAGAATGTAGACATCAATTTCCGGATTTTTCTCCTTGAAATGCAGTGCGTTTTTTAAGGCCGTGGTGCAGCATATGCGGCTGCAATAATTCCTTGGTTCCTGCCTGGAATCGACACATTGAATCATGACAATCGACCCGAGTCGACTGGGGTCCAGTGTATTGTCATTTATTCTTCTCTCCAGTTCCTTTTGGGTGACAATTGCTTCGCTTGTGCCGTAGTTATAGGATGTCGTGTCAGCTTCCACTCCTCCGGTAGCAAGGATGGTCACGCCATGTTCCAGGGTGAAAGCGCCCTTTTCTTTGGCCTCAACAGTGGTATAAAAACGCCCTACCTGACCATGGGACGCGCGCACCCGGCTATTGGTGTGGATCCGAATGAGAGGGTGTTTTTCCACCTTCAAAAGCGTTTCGTCTAATATTGTCTTTGTTGTGTTGCCTTCCAATGTTCGTTGTAACCAGTTAAGGTTACCACCCAACATCTCTTCTTGCTCGATCAGATCTACCTGAAAGCCGTGATCTGCGATGGCAAGGGCCGAGGACATTCCGGCAATTCCGCCGCCCACCACCAGGGCCTGCTGAAGAATCTTTTGGCTGGGCACAGGATCCGGATCAGCCCATTTAAGCCGGGCAAGCCCCGTTCCCAAAATAGCCGACAATTCACTGTTGACTTTTGATATCTCGTCCGCAGACAACGTTTCAGATTTAAGCTTTGAGATTTGGGCCGTAAGCATTAAATCGACCACCTCTATAAGAACAGGATTCAGCCCCACCCGCGGTCCCAGTTCTTTGATTTTTTGGGCATACACATAGGGAAGACACGACCCGATTAAAATCCGGTTCGGTTTGTGTTTTTCCACCCGTTCAACAAGGTTTTCCCATCCCGTGACCGTACAGGTTTGCTCAAGAAACTCGACCTGGTCTACAGCGGGGTCGACCTTGAGACATCGAACAAGCTGTTGCGTGTCGAGAAGCTTCGAAAGCAGATCACCGCAGGTGCAGACAGCGATCAAAATTCTAGGCGGTTCCTGAGAAATATCCGGAAATGGCTCGACAGGTGTAATTTCAGGGCTAAGGCTACCTCCGGCGGCATGAATTACGCGGGATGCAGACAAAGCAGCGGCAGAAGCCTGAATGACAGATTCACTGATGTCCTTAAGACCGGAGAAGGAGCCTCCCAATACGATCCCCTCCTTACTTGTTCGCGTGAATGAAAAGGGTTCGGTCTGACCGAACCCCCATTGATTGAGCGGCATTTCCACCATTTCAGCCAGAGCTGTTGTACCCAAAGCCGGCCTCTGGCCTACGGAGAGTACAACCATGTCGAAGATCTCCTCTAGATGGGTGCCGGAATAATCAACATGCCCGACAATGAGATCGCCGCTGTTTTTATCATGGAAAATGGAATGGACACGCCCCTTTTCAAATCGAACGCCGTGTTCGGTTTCCGCCTGGTCACGGTACCGCTGAAAGGATTTCCCGAAGGTACGCATATCCATATAAAAGATGGCTGCTTCCAGCGCCCCTCCGGCCCTTTCCTTGGCCACAAGGGCTTCTTTGATAGCATGCATGCAGCAGATGGACGAACAATAGTCGGCGTCGATCTGGATGTCTCGCGATCCCACACACTGAAGCCAGGCCACTTTACGCAGCGGTTTACCGTCGGAAAGCCGCACCAGGCGACCCTGATTCGGTCCTGTCCCACTTAAAATCCTTTCGAACTCAAGGCTTGTTACCACATTCGGATATATGCCGTACCCATAGGTGTTCTTGCCGGCGGCAGGATCGAAATAGGATGTACCGCCGCAGAGAACCAGAGCGCCGACCTCCATCAGGGGTTCTTTGCTTGCTTCAAGATCCTGATATGTTCGGATGATCATAGGGATAAGAGTATCGGGATCGAACGGTTTGAGGAGATAGTCCATCGCCCCTATTTTCATTGCTTCTACAGCGGTCTCTACCGTGGCATAGGCAGTCATCATGACAACACTAAGGTCGGGAAAAACCTCCTTGGCCTTCTGAAGGAGCTCCACACCGTCCATTCCCGGCATTTTGATATCTGCGAGCATCAGTTCGTACGCCTGTTTTGACAAATGATTCAGGGCTTCCGGACCCGATGCGGCCATATCGACGCTAAAACCTTCATCTTCTAACCAGGCCTTAAGGGAATCGCGCATGATCAATTCGTCGTCCACCACCAGGATTCGAAAATCTTTGCGGACTTCTTCTAAAAGCTTGATGGCGCCGGTAGGACATATTGCTTCACATTCCCCACACCGACTGCAGGCCATTGTATCGATAATATACGCGTTGGGAATCGCATGCGGAACCGGAAGGTAGATGGCCTTTCTCACAGACAGGCCGGCATTAAAGGAGTCCGCAACCTCTACCGGACAGACCTTCACACACTCACCGCAACCGATACAACGGACAGGATCAACAAGGTTCGGTTTCTGGCGAAGTGATACCTGAAAGTTGCCCGGTTCGCCTTCCACGGAGACAAGTTCGGTGGACAAGCGGATGCTTATGTTTTCATGGAAGAGCCCTTTGCGAAGACAATACTGGGACGATGTATCCCGATCCACCATTGGAAGCATCTTGCACATGCCACAGCGATCGGTGGGAAACTGATAATCGAGCTGGCTGAGAACCCCTCCGATATGCGGTGACTGGTCAACGAGGGTCACACCATAGCCAAATTCCGCCAGATCCAGGGCAGCCCGGATACCGCTGATTCCGGCCCCCACCACCAGTGCTTTACCGATTTTTTTCTTCATAATAAGCTTCCTCAGCCGATTGCTTTATCCCATTTTCATCAGTCAATGGGGGTATAAAATATTCTAATT
>JAOUGB010000282.1 GCA_029857875.1 Desulfobacteraceae bacterium
TCCCCGATGGCTCATATAACTAATACCTGAAATTCAGAGAATAACTCAAGTTTTGCATCCGAATTTGAGATAGGTTCTGAAAATAAAGTGTGCAGATCTTGAATTATAATCCAAAATATGCAAGACAGTAAACACAATTTTAAATGAATACCTGACAGTTAAGAACACCAAAAGATTGTTTAGGAGGGTAAAATTGAAGGTTGGCATCGGATATGATAACAGAAAAGACTCTTTTTCTTTGGGAAAGAACGTGGCTGAAAATGCAATAAGAGATGGCAGCATCGCCAGGCCTTCTCTTGTGTTGGCCTTTTGCAAAGGACAAGTTGATCATGAAGAATATTTTCGAGGGATACAAGCTGTTGTGGGAAGCAAAGTTCCTATAATAGGTGGTTCAGCAATTGGCATCATCACCAACGACTGCATTTCATATGAAGGTTATCCAGCAGGTGCTGCTATAGTGGAGTCAGAAACACTCCGTCATAGAGAGGGCGCGGCAGGTGATTTGAATAAAAATGAAAAACTGGCGGGTCAATTATTAGCAGAAAAACTATCAAACAGTATCGATGCTAAATTATTACTATTATTTTATGATTCAATAAAAAATCCGCCAACAGAAACTACGCCACCGGTTATAAACGCATCTCCGCCCTTAATCGAAGGAATTGAAGAAATATTGAGATCAAACATTCCCATAATAGGTGGAGGAGTTATAGGAGATTATGAATTCAGCCATACAAAACAGTTTTGTGGTTCGTATGTTGATAATAAAAGTGTTGTTGGTTCTCTATTGGGTGGAGATTTTAAGCCGTATTTTCGAATTATGCATGGTTGTACACCCAAAGATGGAATCTATCATACCATAACCAAAATTGAAGGACCGATCCTTTATGAAGTGGATGGAAAACCTGTTGTTGATATGATTGACGATCAATATGGCAATATGGAGTGGCGTAACCAGGTTCCTGTTGGACGTCTGACAATCGGTGTCAACCACGGGGAAAAATTTGGAGCCTTTAAGGAAGAAAATTTTGTAAATAGACTTATTTCGGGCGTTTTGCCTGATGGAAAAGGTATTGTTCTTTTTGAACCGGATCTAAAGGAAGGGACAGAAATACTGTTTATGTTGAGGAACAATAAAATGATGATAGAGTCTGCAAGGAAAAATTCATCAGAATTGTTGGAGGAAATAATTGCAAATGGAGAAAAACCTGTTTTTGGATTATATATTGATTGTGCCGGCAGAACAGCAAAAGTGTCTGACGCTTTAACAGAGGAAGCAGCTGAAGTTCAAAATGTATTTAATCAATACGACACACCCTTGTTTGGATTTTATTCCGGAGTAGAGATTGCCCCACTTCTTGGCAAGAGCAGAGGACTGGACTGGACTGGAGTTTTACTGGTTTTGGCTAAAGGATAAATAGAAACATGAAAGCACTTTCAAAGAGTGAAACGGAACAAAAGTTAGAGGAAGCAAGAAAAGAAATTGAACATTACAAAAGAATCGCAGAGCAGACCGGAAACCTTTTTTTAAGAGAAACGGAAACATTATCAAAACTTATTCTCTGGCGAAATCAGGCCGAGAAGGCGTTGCGGGAGAGTGAAGAGCGTTTCCGCAATGTTTATGAAACTGCACCTTTAGCTTTTGTGGTTTGGGATTTAGATACTAATGTGACTGATTGGAATAAAAAAGCAGAAGAATTGTTTGGATGGACCAAGGAGGAGGTTATCGGTAATAATTTTTTTGATTTTCTTATTCCTGAGAAGGATCGACCTCGTGTCGTAGATGTAGTGAACAGTCTTCTAAACGGTAAACTTAAAAGTCACTCCATTAATGATAATCTCACCAAGGGTGGGGAAATAATCACCTGTGAGTGGAATAACTCGCTACTCCATGACAATGATGGAAATATAATAGGAGTGATATCTCTGGGACTTGACATCACTGAGCGAAAACGAGTGGAGGAAGAAAAAACAAAACTGGAAGCCCAACTTCAACGCGCCCAAAGGTTGGAGTCTATAGGCACTTTGGCAAGCGGCTTTGCCCATAATTTTAACAATCTGCTAATGGGAATCATGGCAAATATATCTATAATGCTCTTGGATATTGATTCGGATCATCAGCATTATAAGTATTTAAAGAACATTGAAAAACAAATTATCAATGGATCTAAACTGGCAGGTCAGCTTACCGGATATGCAAGGGTGGGAAAATATGAAGTCAAGCCGATTGATCTAAATAAATTGTTAAAAGAGACCTCCAATACGTTTAAAATAGCTAAAAAAGATATCAGAATTCATAAGTACTTGACTGAGAATTTATATAAAATAGAAGCTGATATCGGACAGATTGAACAAGCTATATTGAATCTGTTTGTTAATGCCGCAGATGCCATGCCAGAAGGAGGGGAACTTTTCATAGAGACGAAGAACGTTACAGATAAAGATATACCCGGCAAACCTTATCATCCAAAGCCGGGAAGCTATGTTTTATTAACAATTAAAGATACAGGTATAGGCATGGACAAAATGACCCGGGAACGCATTTTTGAACCATTTTTTACAACAAAAAGTCTTGCAGAGGGCACGGGCCTTGGACTGTCTTCCACTTATGGCATAATAAAGGGGCATGGAGGATATATAGGTGTTGATTCTGAAAAGGGTCATGGTGCGACATTCCGTCTTTATCTTCCGGCCACGGAAAAAGATGTTAAAAAAGAAAAAAGGGCTCCTGATAAAATTGTAAAGGGCAAAGAGACAATACTGTTTGTAGATGATGAGAGCACAGTTATTGAAGGTTGTGAGGGAATGTTAAATAAAATGGGATATAATGTCTCGATAGCCGGAAGCGGAAAGGAGGCACTCGAGATCTATAAAAGAAAATCGGATGAAATTGATATGGTCATCCTTGACATGATCATGCCGGAAATGAGCGGTGGTGAAACTTATGACAGATTAAAAGAGATGAACCCGGACATAAAAGTCCTTCTTGCCAGCGGTTACAGCATCAAAGGTCAGGCAACTGAGATATTGAAACGGGGCTGCAACGGTTTTATCCAGAAACCTTTTAATATGGAGGCTCTGTCAATGAAAATAAGGGAAATTTTGGATATAAAATAGTTCCGGTCTGCCTGAAACAGCTCCCTGAAGTGCTCGAACGTGTGAACACGCACAAAGATCCGTATTGGAATGACGACGGATTAACCGTGAATTTTTTTCAACAACCAGGCCATATTTTCACCAAGAATCTCCATGGTACGAAGCCCTTCCTCGTCTTTTTCCACATCGCCCTTGTCCAGACCAAACCCCATGTTCCAATAGGTCGAACCGGGGACAATCATCTGACCGATAAAGAAGAAATGGTTTATGGCATTGAATGCATGAATGCTTCCACCTCGGCGAACCGCAACCACGGCTGCACCAACTTTTCGTCTAAACATTCCACCATTGGCGATGCTCGTCATTCCGGATCGGTCAATTAAAGCCTTAAGCTCTGTCGAAATGTTGGCGAAATATGTGGGAGAAGCCAGGATTATGCCATCGGCTTCGATCATTTTTTCAACACATGAATTTAATACATCATTGGTCACCGAGCATCGCTGATCTTTATTTTCAAAGCATTTATAACAGGCGATACACCCATGTATCTTCTCTCCGGAAAGCTGCACCAGTTCGGTTTCTATCCCTTCTTTTTGAAGTTCTTGGAAAACACGATTAACAAGAATGGCGGTATTGCCATTTTTTCTTGCACTTCCATTAATCCCGACGACTTTCATTGACCCTACCCTCCTTGATGATGACTGATTTTACAACCTCAATTGAGCGTAAACAAACTAATGACAAATATAAAAAAATCAAAATTACAGCAAGTATTGCTTTTTTATAGCCCCGTCACTATTTGAAACGCTCCGTTTAGATTAGAATAATATGTTTAATAATGTCAAACCCTAATCCGGATGAGCCGATAATCATCAAGCGGAAATCCCAATTTAACGAGAAACCAAATTCCATTATTCCATGCCAGGATATCAACAGGTTCCCATTATTCTTGTTTGCTTGAAAATGGCTCATTGGTGCTTAAATTAATAAGATGAATAAATCGGCAATCAAACATAAGAGGTTCCAAGGAATATCATTACTTCTTTCACTTATTTGTGTTTTATTGCTCCAAAACGATGTTGCGGCGGATTCATATCTGCGGTGTCAAGGCGGCCTTGTATCCATAGGAGACACCAAAGCAGAGGTGTTGGACAAGTGTGATGATCCGGATAAACGTGATCAATGGGAAGAGGATCATAACAGTACTATTTCGCAAATATATGATTACAAAACCGAGCGATATATAGCCCCCAAACGAATCAAGCAGCCGATCCAGATGGAACGCTGGACTTATAATATGGGTGCCAATAAGTTTATACGATATCTGTACTTCCAAAATGGCGAACTCATCAAAATTGAAACCGGCGAGAGGGGAAGAGATTGACTTTGGCGATTATCTCTTAAAAGATCTTAACTCAAGTTTCGCACCCGAATATGGTTTAAAAGCCTGCTTGTCCGCCTATGCAGTGTGGCGGATGACGTCGCAGGCCAAAAAATTTTTAAAAAATGAATGATA
>JAOUGB010000283.1 GCA_029857875.1 Desulfobacteraceae bacterium
TCTCTGATTTAACAGGGGGTTTCATCCATAAAGTTAAATCGCATATGGTTCTTTCAAAACGATCCCTAATCCACTCAGACAGCTTCCAGCCAAAAATTTAATCATACCTGAAGCTCTTTTGAAATCAATTTGTTTCAAAGGACCAAACTATTGCTCAAAAAGAAGTTATCCCTTTTCATGAGCGCCGGTATTATACCTGATTCTTGCACGAGTCGGAGGCTTTCATATGCAAGGCACTTAAGGGAGAAGCCATAGTCTGCCTATTGCGAGCCCTTAATAACGCAGCATATGAAAGCCTCCGACTCGCCATTTGGGTGAAAATTGATGAGAATAAAAGAACTTCATCCGATTTACCATTTATGTAAAATGTATGGCGCTATGATGTTGTTTAAACCTGCTTCAATTGAAGATTATAAAGATTCTCATTAATTTTCATGCAAGATTCAGGTGATAAAAACATGATCGATATTGCACCGCGAAAATATTATGTTTAAAGGTGTGATGACTGGAAAAATGAATATGCTGAAGCGGTTGTTAAATTTACAAATATTTCCTTATATCGGAATCTTGATCGTAAAGATCATATCATCAACTTACAGGATCAGAATTATTAATCCCGAGATTGAAAGAGATGTTCTGAAGAGAGGGCACATTCCGATTTATGCTTCGTGGCATCAGAGATTTTTTCCGGGGATAACCTTTTTCGCAAGCCGAAAGCCTATTTCAATCATGATCAGCCAGAGCAGGGACGGAGAACTAATTTCCAGAATTGTTAAGGTCCTGGGGTGGTATCCGGTGAGAGGATCTTCATCAAAGGGGGGACGTCAAGCACTAAGGGAAATTAAAAAACTGGTTCATGAAGGATACAAGGTCGCTCATATCGTGGACGGCCCTACCGGTCCTCTTGGGGTTGTTAAACCCGGGTTGCTTCTTATTGCCCAGGCTACGGGAATGCCGATTGTCCCCGTCATTGCCTCCGCTGAGAAAAAATGGGTGTTTAACAGTTGGGACAGGTTTATGGTTCCAAAGCCTTTTTCTCGTGTGATCATTCGGTTTTCGGATGAAAATCGCATTCCAAGAGAATTACAACGGTCTGATTTTGAAGAGAAACGGTCATCCATTGAAAACACCTTAAAAAAATTGTATATTGAAACGGATGCCATATGGTCAAATCAGTTGGAAGTCCATCGATTATTCAACACCTAACCCGGACAAGTCGGAACCAAAAATATTTGCCACTAAGGCACTAAGACACAAAGGATATATTTATTATTCTTTCTTTGTGCCTTAGTGCCTTAGTGGCAAAATGAAAAAAGTTTTGTCAAAAAAAGCACGAAATTCAATTTTAAGTATTTAATCCGGATAAATCAAAAATTCGAAACAATATAAAAAACAGGTGTTTTACATAAGGTCTCGCTAAGATTGCCCGTAATAGTAGTTATGACTTCTGGATGAATATGGGAAATTCGATAGCTCTTCTATGTTTAAACATCCAGATTTGACGCATGGGGTTATTTTACCATGGATGGTTTGCCATTGAATAACTTTGGCTTTAATATCTATGCCCAGAAGTTTTGCAATTCTATTGACTTCATTCACAAACCGCACGTTGTTATGGCTATTTTCACCCTCCCATCCCCCGGTTTGGTGAACCCTTTGGTGAATCATCTCATGCAAAAGAACATCACTGACCTTTCTTTTATTTAAATGGCGAGGCTCCCACTCGAGATTGATTGTTGGATAGATAGGACGCATTAAAGTTTTATGTAAAACGATAAGATTTTCATATGAAGAATAATATCCAAGACTCCTGTCCTGAGGTGTCGACGCCCAAATGATCTCACCGACGATGTTTTCTCCATAAAAAAAAGTATCATTCAACTTTTTCCATTCATCAAAGACCCATTCTCCAAAATGCCCAAAAGTCTTTATAGCTTCAATTTTCAATTCTGCAAATGTCGACATGAAAACGTCATCTCTACTCAAGAATAAAGTCGGTGATGTATGGATTTTCTTCCATCTCCCTGCCGATGGTAGATGACGGACTCTCTCCATAATCATGTCCCGGCCAGACGATGGTTTGTTTCGGAAGCACAATCAGTCTTTTCTCTAAAGATTTAATTAGCGTATCCAGTGAGCCGCCGATTAAATCAGTTCTTCCTGCTGCGCCGACAAAAAGGGTGTCGCCGGTAAAGAGATTTTCACCCACCAGATAGCAGACAGAGCCCGGCGTATGTCCTGGTGTGTGGATAACTTCAATATCGAGTGTTCCCACCTCAAGAATGTCTCCGTCTTTTAACTTTATATCTACAGGGTCAGGCGGTGGCAGTCCCAGTTCATGAGAAGATTTTTCCCGTACAGAAGGGTCGTTAAAAAATCTGTCATCGGCTTCATGCATGCATACCGGGATTTTGAGAAGGTTTTTCAGTTTTGGGTTTCCCAAAACATGATCGGCATGACCATGGGTGTTCAGGATATATTTGACACGGAGGCTTTTTGTTTCGATCAAGGCCAGCAGTTTGTCTTCATCTCCGGCCGGATCAATGATAACTGCATCGAAGCTTTGGGGGCAGGCCACAAGATATGTCAGGACCTGAAACGGTTCCACGGGGATCTGCTTTATAATTATTTTAATCAAGTTCGGCTATTCTATAAATAGTTTTTGTCCTGGATATATTGTGCTGTTAGGCGTTAAAAGATTGATGCGCAGAAATCGTTCAAGGGGCATATTGTGAAGTTGTGCGATATCGAAAGGACTATCACCGTGTTTAACCATATATACCTTTAGATCTTCAACCTCTATTTTTTCATCCTTGTATCCAGGCATCTTTAAAACCTGGCCGATATGCAGTTGTGTTGTCTGCAGGTTGTTTAAACTCTGGATTTTTTGGGTTGTTATGCCGTATCGTTTGGCAATGTTCCAGAGTGAATCGCCACTTTTTACAACATGGGTGGATGGTAGTGTAAAATCTTTGTTGGGGTCTATTTCCGGCTTGTATGGCATTGTACCCCTGCGAGGTATCTTGAGTTTTTTCCCTGCAACGATAAAGCTCGATCTGTGTAGATTGTTTGCGCTCATAATTTTTCTTACGCTGGAATGGTATCGTCTGGCAATGGTGGAAAGGCTTTCGCCGGGCCTTATTCGGTGATATACATAGGCAGACTGAGGCGGGTATGATACCGGTATTTTATCCAGATTTGCCAGCAGAACTTCGCTTTTTCCCGGGGGAACCTTAAGCGGATATTTATCTTGAGGCAGTATACTGTAACGAAGCTCAGGATTAAGTTCTCTGAGCGTTTTTTCATCGACACCGATTTCTTGGGCGATATTTTTAAGATGGATCTGTTTTGAAACCGTTAAATTCTCATATTCTAACGGCTCATCAACAGTGATGGCATTGAGCCCGTATTTTTCCGGGTTGTTAATGATAAAAAGTGCAGCCATAAAGCGGGGAACGTATCTAGCGGTTTCCCGAGGAAGACGCTCATAAAGATCCCAGAAATTGTCAAGGTAGTTTATGTTCTGAGATCGTATGACTCTAAGTACCTGCCCTTCACCACAGTTATAAGCTGCCAAGACAGTTGACCAGTCACCAAAAATTTGATGCAGTTCTTTCAAATATGCAATTGCAGCCTGAGTTGATTTGACCGGATCGATCCTTTCATCTATGTATTTGTCACGCTTGAGACCAAATTTGTATCCGGTTGAGGGGATGAACTGCCAGAGTCCAAGGGCTCTGGCCCTTGAAAGCGCATTGACCTTGAATCCGCTTTCAATTAGCGGAAGCCATGATAATTCAACCGGTATACCGGCTGCTTTAAGTTCTGAAACGATATATGGACGATATTTTCCCGAACGTTTATAAGCTGTTAAGAAAAAACTTTTTTCACCGTATTTGGTAAAGTGATTGATTTCAAGCTGAACATGCTTGTTCATCACCAGAGGAATGGCATTGTGATTCCCGTTTACAACGATATTGCGCGATGCGTAAATTTCAAGAATGCGTTTAGAAATCATAAAACGCAGATCTTCTTTTTGCTGTATAAGTTTAGGGCTGTTGGTCGTATCGATGTTCAGGATTAAAGCATAAGCATGGTCCAGAGCTTCAAGAGCGTTTTCAAGTTCTCCTTTTTGCCAAAAATCCTGAGATGCTTGGCAAAAATCAAGAGCTTCGTCAAGAACTGATTGTATTTTCTCCCCTTGATCAGAATCTTCTGGTTCATGATTCTGACCATTTGTTTGATGGTTTGGGTCTGATGAATTTACAGAGTCTTCTGGACTGACAGGTTCCGCAAGCGAGAGATTTTGATCTTCAGTGTCGATTTTTTCGGGTAATTCTGAAAGATCAGAGGCATCTGTTGGAGATGATATATCAGAAACGACGTTGTCGGACAATGCCGCAGGATCTGGAAAACTTTCTTGGTCCGAAAAAAGAGTCTCTCCCGGTGATACGGGATTTTTATGAAGATTCTGAACGCAACCGCATAAGAACAAAAACATGAAAACAAGTAGAATAATAACTCGTGACTTTGTCAAATTAAATACCTCGATTCATATCGTATGATAAAATAAGGTGTATCATCGGTTTTTAATGGCTTGATATCCG
>JAOUGB010000284.1 GCA_029857875.1 Desulfobacteraceae bacterium
TTTCTCTATCTTCTTTGGCATTTCCCGGAACAAACAGTTTTGTGGGAGAGTTTCTTGTTCTGCTGGCGTCATTCTCCAAGTACAAAATTGTAGGCGGGTTCGCCGTTATTGGCGCTATATTGGCGGCAGCCTATATGCTAAGGCTCGTTCAGAAAATGGTATGGGCCGATTCAGATGGTCATATGCACCATGGTGACAGATCACATCTGTTTGATCTGAATTTCAGAGAGATTGCAACACTGGCGTTTCTAACCGTCTTTGTTTTTTGGATCGGATTGAATCCGGAACCTTTTCTAAAAGTTATGGATACCAGTACCGCTCACCTTCTCCAGCAGCTGGAGTCCGGCAGGCATGTTATACCGGCAGGAGAACACCATGCACTGCTGAACGGGGTGGGGGAGTCGATTAAACATGTACTGGCACTAAAATAAAATGGATTGAATTTCATGACATTATTTCTACCTGAACTGGCATTGCTTATAATGGCTCTGGTTTTCTTTTTCGCGTCTTTGGCAAATTTAAAAGAGACTCGCCTGCAAGGATTGGGTCTCCTATTTTCCGCCATAGCCGTTCTTGTATCCGTATCTTCATATGGAATGGAGGGATCTCTGTTCTTCAATGCGTATCGAGTGGATGCGTTTTCTCAGATGTTCAAAGTCATCATCACATTCGGGCTTTTTATCGTGATCTACCTGGGAAAAGGACTTTATGGCATTGATAATACCCTTCGGCCGGAGTATTATCTTTTTATGACCTTAAGTGCATTCGGCCTGATGTGCATGAGTAGTGCCGTGGAGCTGATAACCATCATACTTTCTCTTGAAATACACTCTTTCGCCCTATTTATCATCATTCCTTTCCGGAAACACGGGGCTTACCGCAAACAGATGGAAGCGGGAATCAAATACGCTCTTTTCGGAGCTGCGGCATCCGGTATATCCCTTTACGGCATGAGCTATATTTTTGGAATGACGCACACCACATATCTTGCCGATCTCATGAAAATCATACCCGATGTCATCCTTAAAAAACCCCTTATGCTCATCGGCCTTGTCATGCTCCTTTGCGGTTTCTTTTACAAACTGGCACTTTTCCCCATGCATTTCTGGGCGCCTGATGTATACGAGGGTGCCGCCAATGAGACGTCCGGTTTTGTCGCAACGCTTCCCAAGATAGGTGCCGTGGCGTTGTTGATCCGACTGATCTCCCTGGCAGGGGTGGATGCAGGCCAGTTTACCTGGGTTCTGATGATTTTTGCCGTGCTCTCCATGACATTTGGAAACTTATCGGCTCTGGTCCAGAACGATATCAAACGTCTTTTGGCTTACTCCAGTATCGCCCATGCCGGTTATGTCATGATCGGTCTTCTTTGCGCTACTGACTTCGGGTATCTTTCAGGCATTTATTATATTGCAGGATATCTGCTGATGAATTTGGCTTGTTTTTTCGTTATCTACAACCTGGCGCCCCAGGGGGAAAACATCACCTTTAATGATCTGGGCGGGCTGTATAAACGTTCGCCCCTGCTGGCGTTAACGCTGGCCGTCGGCGCTTTTGGTCTGGCCGGTATTCCACCGACCATCGGGTTTACCGGAAAGCTGTTTCTTTTTACCGCTGCCATTAAAAAAGATATGTATGCCCTGGTTATTCTCGCTGTGATCAATACCGGCCTCGGCATCTTTTATTATCTTAAAATGGTCAGGGCGGCCTATACCGGCGCCGATTCCCAGGTGTCACCTCTCAATCTCAGATTGTCCACATCGGTTCTCGGCATCTTTTTCATTGTCATCATTATTCTGCTGGGAACCTTTCCCCAGGGGTTTATGGATTTTGCCAAAGAAGCGGTTGCCGCTGTCATATAGTAACTCAAGTTTCGCACCCATATGATTTTACCTTAAAAGTTTTACGGCCTGCTACGCTGTATTGGTGTTGCTGAAAATGAAGGATGCGAAACTTGAGTAGTTATATAAAAACTGTTGTGACCGTTCATGGTTTCGTTTTTTTTTGCCCTCCATTAAACTTCACGACAATTTTTTGCTGTCCAAGCGCTTGAAATTCAATTCGTTTTGTTTTACATTTCGCTTTACCTTAGCGACTCCTTTTTAAAACACAAATATTTATTAATAGTCCGGGCGAGTTCTTTCAATACGAGTCCTAATCCATAGGTTTTATTCACCTTTTACATGATTACGGAGTTTGAAAAAAGCATTATCCATGGGGGATTTAACAAATAAGCATCATCTCCCAAAGAGTTGGTAGGATTATTAGGATTCAAGGGGTCGAGAGGTCAGGGGGTCGGGGTTCAGGGCGGCATAGAACCCAAGATCAGAACCATTTGTTCGTAAGAACTCAATAAAAAACCCATGGGCACAGGAATTTCAGTACGTCGCAGGCGGGTAAATTTTTAGAAAACATTTATAAAAAAAGGATATTCCATGAGAAAGCATTTTGATGTGGGTTCGATGATTGTCATTATCGTGACGTTTCTTTTATTCATAATGGCGTTATTTACAAAAGGGTTTACTCATGATCTTTTATTGGAAGCCGGCGTATTTTTGGTTTCGGTTAAGCTTATCATGATGGGATATCATAACAGTGTTTACATAAAATCCATTGAAAATGAATTAAAAGATATAAAGGGACTATTGGAAGAAAAATAATAAATTTTAGTTCGCAATATTGGATATAGGATTAACAAGGAGGTCGGTGTTATGGAAAGCAAAACCGCGGTGTATTTTATAATTAAACGTGTTGTTTTGGTGGTATTCATTTTTTTGTTTTTTGTGGGGTATACCAATGCCGGGGAATCTCTTTCCAAAGGAGAAAGCGTATACGTTTCGATTTATTCCAATGTTTATTCGGGCGTTAAGCTTCATGCTTTAGAGCTTTCCGGGATGTTAAGTATACGCAATACAGACCCGAAATATTCGATCTCCATTCAAAAGGCGGACTATTATGACTCTAAAGGTGAATTGTTGGAACGATATATCACGCAACCATTAAAACTAAAGGCGCTTGAATCAACACATTTTTTGGTAAAAGTATCTGATAAAAGGGGCGGCCCCGGAGCAAATTTCATTGTTAAGTGGCAATCAGACAATAAGGTCAACCAGCCAATTATTGAGGGTGTCATGTTAAGTACAAGGGCTCAGCAGGGGATATCGTTTATTTGTCCCGGAAAAATAATATCCGAGCATAATGAATAACTATATGAGACCTTTTCGCAATATTGGGGTGCAAAACTTGGGTTAAATCAGTTCAAATGGATCATAGTCGGACGGCAGATACGGCCTTTTGATTGGTCCCAATTGATGCCCGTACAAATTGCCTCGATTCGAAAAATTAAGAATCATCAACATCAGTTCTGCGCCGCGAAGCATTCCTAAACACCCGCATGCAGCATGGGTTTCAGAAAAATTCTTCACACCATCCCTTCGAACACATGGACCTGCCATAAGGACAGGAACGGGTTCACCCGAGTGAATCATAGGGGATATGCTCGGGGTTGAATGATCCGCTGTTACGACCACCAGCAGATCTTTTTCTTTTTCGACGACGTCTAACAGTTCTTTCAGCCCCCGATCCAGGCGGGAAATTTGATTCTTTTTGTAAAGCGGGTCTCCGGTATGGGCGGCTTCATCAGGAACTTTGGTGTGAACGTGAATAAAATCGTGCGTTGTATCGGACAGGGCCAGGCGGATCCCATCTTTTAAGTCCATGCCCGGATCATCGGAGTCGTGAACCAATCGATAATCGATTCCCAGTTCATGGGCCAGGCCGCCGTAGACGGAGGCCGAAGCCATCATCAGTCCATTGAGGCCCCAGCGTTGCTGAAAAGGTAACAGGTCGATGCGGCGACCGCTGCGCTGAGTGACCAAAAAATATTCAGCCGGAGGTTTAAGCCCATGGGATAGATCCCTAATCACTGTATTTTTAAGTTGGTGATAACAGAAGGTGAGGTAATTGTTCAGTGCCTTGGCGGTCTGTGTGCTCTTTTCCGGCTCCGGATTTTCAGACAATGGAACAATTTTGCTGATGGGTTTTCCGAGAATTATCGGATCTGAGTCGGACACGTACGGGGAAACAGGGCCGTTTAAAACCAGGATGGCATCATTGCGCCGGGTTTGTTGAAGCCGGATGCTGACACCTTCGGATTCATAGCTGCTGATGACAGAATACAGACGGCCGATGTCTTCAAATGTTCCTTTGATGTTATCCCGACCCAACGTCAAAACAGGTCGGTTGTTTTCCCATATGACTCCGGAAATGTGTGCTAAAACCAGCGCGTCATCGTTATCAAAAGATACCCCTTCACCCACGGCTTCAAATAGTCCCCGGCCGGGAAAATTTTTCAAATCATAGCCAAAAAGCAAAAAGTGGGCTGTCTCACTGGGAAAGCAGAGACCAGGGCTTGAGGGGTGAAACAATCCATTTCCGCCCAATTCGGCCAGGCGGTCAAGGTTAGGAGTGTTTGCGGCTTCAAGGGGTGTTCGATAATTCAGGACGCTGTAAGATCGATCGCCCAACCCATCCAAAAGGACCAGGATAACCTTCATTCAACACCTTAATTGATTTCAGAATGGGAGTTAATTGACAATTTGGGGA
>JAOUGB010000285.1 GCA_029857875.1 Desulfobacteraceae bacterium
GAAGTTTGAAATGCCTAAAGTGAGCTAAAGTTGAGGAACGCGCTTTCAGCGCGATCAATTATAATTAAAATTGATAGAATACCTTAACTTTAGGCACTTTAGTTCACTTTAGGCACTTTACACTTTTGCATACATAGAATGAAAAAAAACAAGTTATAAATGCGTAACCGTATTTACGAATACATGAACTAAGTTTTTATAATATTTACTAATATCGGAGGATCATTATGTCAAAAAAGATGAAAACCATACTTATCGTCGTGGGAATCGTCGTACTGGTCGGTTTTATGGCGTTCGGCAAGATTATCGCCGGTTATAACCGGGTCATCGCCATGGATGAAGATGTTAAGGGAAAATGGGCCCAGGTGGAAAATCAGTTAAAAAGAAGATACGATCTGATTCCCAATTTGGTTGAAACGGTAAAAGGGTATGCAACGCATGAAAAAGAGCTGTTCGAAAATATCGCGCAAGCCAGGACATTATACTTTCAAGCAAAGGATGTAAAAGACAAAGTTAAAGCCTCAAACCAGCTCGAAGGTGTACTCTCAAGGCTTCTTTTTCTGCAGGAAAGATATCCCGTACTCAAGGCCAATGAATCGTTCCTTAAACTTCAGGACAGTCTTGAAGGAACTGAGAACAGGATTGCCGTGGAAAGAAAACGGTACAATGAGTCAGTTCAAATTCTGAACACACATATCCGTACATTTTTCGGAAGGTTTTATGCCATAATTGCGGGTGTCTCAAGCGCTGCGTATTATGAAGTGCCGGAGGCGGAAAAAGCAGCTCCCAAGGTAAAATTTTAATATCATTTAACCTAAGTTGAGCGATTGTCGAGGTTGCCGCAGATACAAGAAAGATGTCGTTCCGCTATAGTCAACTATGCGGGACGGCATCTGACGCAGTAGGTGCGGTAAGATCGGCAATCCCGAAGGGTTTCAAATTTTAAAAATATAAATCAATATAATTCATTAAAAATAAAAAAATTTAATCCCCTTTTATAATTTGAAACGCTCAGTTTAGGTTTAAGTATGATTACATTGCTGTTGCATTGATAACGTATGGCTATGTTAGAACAAATTCCCGCGATGATCCGGATTATCTTCGTATTTGTTTTTGTGCTTTTTTTGATCCGAAAAAAACTTTCGTTGGGCCATAGCTTTATTTTGGGGGCTGTTTTATTAAGCTTTTTATTCGGTTTGCACCCCAAACCAATGATCGTTTCCATGACCAAATCGATTGTATATCCGAAAACATTGTCCCTGGCGCTCATCGTTTCACTGATTTTGGTCCTTAGCAGCAGCATGGAGCTTTCCGGTCAAATGAAGCGTCTTCTTAAAAATTTCAGGGGATTGATCACAAACATTAAAATAAACTTAATTGTATTTCCAGCCCTTATCGGACTTCTGCCAATGCCGGGCGGCGCTGTTTTTTCGGCCCCCATGGTCAAAGACCTGGGAACGCAGTCAGATCTTTCAGGCGACAAACTCAGTTTTATTAATTATTGGTTTCGTCATATCTGGGAATATTGGTGGCCTTTATACCCCGGTGTGCTGCTGGCGACAGTTTTGGCGAATATTAATATTCTAACCTTTATGACCTTCATGTGCCCAATCACCATACTTGCGTTATACTTTGGTTACCTGCCGTTAAAAGGCCTTCGCCAGACTTTGGTGAAAAATCCAGGCCAGGATTCCGATGTATCCGTATGGCCATTTTTCAAAGAGATGACCCCTATTTCGCTGGTAATAATCCCCGGGCTTGGCATGGGAATATTTTTTTCTTATCTGTTCCCAAATCTTTCTGTTTCCAAAGAAATCGGTCTGATCCTTGCGCTTTTTATGTCAATCGGCTGGATATGGTTTGCAAATACGTTATCCCGAAACCAAATATGGAAAATCGTCAGCAACCCTCAAAATTTAAACATGATGTACATCGTTGCATCCATTTTAATCTTTAAGGGCATTCTGGAAGACAGCCATGCGGTTGGGGCGATCAGCAATGAATTGCTTATGCTTAAAGTTCCATTGATGTTGATTGCGGTAATACTGCCGTTTTTAGTGGGACTCATCACAGGAATTACCATTGCATTCGTCGGTGTCACACTTCCCATACTGATTCCGCTGATTCATTCCCTCGGCGAGACCGCATTTATGTTACAGTATGTCATGCTGACCATCGTTTGCGGTTTTTCAGGAGTGCTCCTTTCCCCGCTTCACCTGTGCCTTATTCTGTCCAATGAATATTTCAATACGAGCATGAGCTCCGTATACCGTCATCTCTGGTTATTGTGTGCAGGTCTCATGGGTTCAGGCATCGTTTATTTTTTGATATCCCATTGGATACTAAAATTGATATGATTGTTTATTATCTGAATTTTGCACGAGTCGGAGGCTTTCATAATTCAGATGTTAAAAAGGAGGATTCCCGTGATGTACATTGATGGGCACTGGGTCAACGCTGTCAGCGGTGCAACTTTTTCTGCTTATAATCCGTCAAATGGTGAAAAAATCGGAGAAGCGGCAGATGGAAATCAAGACGATGCCCGCCAAGCCATAGAAGCGGCCCATCGGGCCTTTGGGTTTTGGTCGGACTTGACCGCTTATCAACGATCGGAATACCTTTACACGGCGTATCAGTTGATGACGGAGCAAAAGGAACACCTGGCACGGGTAATGACCGAGGAACAAGGTAAACCCTTAAAGGCCGCTATGGGGGAAGTACAATATGGTGCGGATTTTTTGCGCTGGTATGCGGAAGAGGCCAAACGGGTTTACGGAGAGACGATTCCGGCTCCACGTTCAGATCAGCGGTTTATTGTGATACGTCAGCCGGTGGGGGTGGTAGCGGCCATTACACCCTGGAACTATCCCATGTCCATGATTACTAGAAAGGTCGCCCCGGCACTGGCTGCCGGATGTACCGTGGTGTTGAAACCGGCGGAATCAACGCCTTTGTGTGCTGTTGAAATATTTAAAATTTTTGAAAAGGCACAAATTCCTGCCGGTGTGGTGAATCTTGTTACAGCGTTGAACCCTGCTCCAATTGGCGAAACGTTCATTACCCATCCTTTGGTTTCCAAAATTACATTTACCGGGTCCACCGATGTTGGAAAGCTTCTGGCCCAAAAAGCAGCCAAACAGATCAAACGTGTTTCTCTGGAACTCGGCGGTCATGCCCCGTTTATTGTTTTCGAAGATGCCGACCCGGTCTATGCTGCAAAGGGTGCCGTGCTGGTCAAGTTTCTGAATACCGGTCAGGCTTGTATCAGTCCAAACAGAATCTTTGTTCATCATCGTATCGTGGGGCCATTTATCGAGGAATTCAAAAACCGTGTGTCAAAAATGCGTGCCGGCAGCGGATTTGAAAAGGGCGTAACCATTGGTCCCTTGGTGAACGCCTCAGCGATAGAGAAGGTCCAACGACAGGTGGCGGATGCATTGGATAAGGATGCAACATTGGTTTGCGGCGGAAAAAGACTGATGGACAACAACCTCGATAAGGGTTTTTTTTACGCACCTACGGTTCTAAGTGATGTTACATCTGAAATGCTGATTTACCGGGAAGAGACATTTGGACCGGTGGCTCCCATCATTGTCTTTGACACAGAAGAATCTGTTTTGAGCATGGCCAACGATACCAATTACGGTCTGGCATCTTATGTGTATACCCGTGACCTTTCCCGCGCCATGCGCATGTTCGAAAAACTTCGTTTCGGTATTGTCGGCATTAACGATATTAATCCAACAGCAGCCGCAGCCCCTTTCGGCGGCATGAAAGAAAGCGGATTAGGGCGCGAAGGCGGCCAGGAAGGTATTGCCGAATACCTTGAAACCAAGCTGGGGGGGTTTTCCATACAATGAAACCCTAATTAAGCGTAAACAAAACCGAGAACAATCATTATATATTTATTTCTGTGAGGTTTTCATTCAATTAGGGTGAAAGTCAAGAACAATGGATGTTGATTGTCAAAAGGAGAAATAAAAATATGAACCCCACCGAAACCCCATTAAAGATCCGACACACATTTTTAGATTTTCTTTACTGGAATCTGTTGGTTTCCGTGCCGTTTATTGCCGCCTGCATCGCTATTGTTGAAAAATCGATAGCGTGGTTAATCATATACATTATTGCATGCATTTCGCTGGTTATGGTTATATACCGATTTTACTGTATCCATTGCCCCCATTATCATCAAAGCGGCAAAACATTAAAATGTATGTTTTTTTGGTGGATGCCAAAATTTTTCAAAGCGGAATCCGGTCCGTTAAGCCCGCTGGAGAAGACGGTGTCTGTCATTACACTTCTTGTCATCATCATGCTTCCCATTTACTGGTTATTGCTTCGGCCGGGGTTGCTGGTGATCTACCTGCTGTCTATCGGGGTTCTGGGTTTAACGTTAAGACGGTATGAGTGCAAAAGATGCGTCTACTTTCAATGTCCGTCAAACTGTGTTCCGGAAGAATTAAAATAAGGATCATCTCCCGATTAGTTGTAGTTAATTAGGGTAAAATAAGTAGGTCATCTCCAATTGAGTAGGTGTGATTCCAAAGGGTACAAGGGGTCAAGGATT
>JAOUGB010000005.1 GCA_029857875.1 Desulfobacteraceae bacterium
AAAAATTTAACTCTATCTGAAGCGATCAATTTTCAATAAGCTAAACTCTTACCATTATTGAACTTATAGATAACTTCCCGAATTTTATACTATATGGTAACTTCCGTACCGATTCCCTTGTCTGTAAAAAGCTCCAGCAACAGGGCATGACGTTTACTTCCATTGATAATATGAACTTTTTCAACCCCGTTTTTCAATGCCTCCAAAGCACACTCGATTTTAGGAATCATCCCCCCTGAAATCGCCTTTTCTTTTATCATTTGGTCGATTGTTTCCATATCGATTGAAGATATCAACTCTCCGGAAAGATTTAGGACACCTTCTACATCGGTAAGGAATATAAGACGTTTTGCCGAAAGGGCAACAGCCATACTGCTCGCGACAAGGTCTGCGTTGATGTTGTATGTTTCTCCTGAATCACCTGTACCCACAGGGGCAATAATAGGAATAAAACCCTCCCGGCTCAGCGTATTGATGATACTCGGATTGATCTGCGTCACCTGTCCCACCAACCCGGGATCAATGATCTCCGGCGGCTTGTTTTCATCCTCCTGATAAACAATATGGAGCTTTTTTGCACGAATAAGTCCTCCGTCCTTTCCGCTCAAACCCACGGCCTTGCCGCCCTGTTTATTGATCTGAGTCACAATATCTTTGTTTACCTTTCCGCCAAGAACCATCTCAACAACATCCATTGTCGCTTCATCAGTCAACCGCATTCCTTTTATAAATTGGTGCTGCATACCCATCTGGTCGAGAACCTTGTTAATCTGGGGCCCGCCGCCATGAACAACAACCGGATTCAACCCGGTAAATTTCATCAAAGTGATATCACGCGCAAAATCAGCTTTCAGTTGTTCGTCCACCATGGCGTGGCCTCCGTATTTGACCACGATGGTCATGCCATAGAAACGGCGGATATAAGGAAGCGCTTCAATCAGTATGTCGGCAGCATTGGGATTCATTGTTTTCACCACAACTGAGGTTTTGTCTTTTTGATATTTATTATAAAGATTTTTGCCCTGATTAGTTGATGTAAAGGATTCGAGGGTTCAAGGGGTCAAGTGTTTTTTTCTAAATCTTTCTTCTTTAGGAAATCCTTTTGTTATTCTATATATTTCTAAATAAAGCTGATAGGATCTCTGTCAAACTTTTAACTCTTTATAAGTCTTCAGCATTTCACTCGGCCCCTTGACCCCTTGAATCCTTGAATCCTTATAATCCTAACAACTCTTTTAGAAATAATTTGTTACAAGATATACCGTCTCAAATCCTCGTCGTCTTTAATGTCCTTCAGCTTGTCTTCCACATATGTTTTGTCAATGACCACCCGTTTCTCTTCCATATCCGGAGCGTCGAAAAGAATGTCCTCCAGCAGACACTCCATAAGTGTATAGAGCCGTCTGGCCCCAATATTTTCGGTCACGTTGTTGACCTCTTCAGCAATTCTCGCGATTTCTTCAACAGCTTCATTTTTAAAAACAACGTCAACAGTTTCGGTCCTTAATAGCGCCATATATTGAAGAAGAAGTGCATTTTTCGGTTCGGTCAATATCCTCACAAACTCTTCCCTGCCAAGTGAATCCAATTCCACCCGGATGGGGAACCGGCCCTGAAGCTCAGGGATCATATCCGATGGCTTCACAGCATGAAATGCTCCTGCAGCGATAAAAAGAATGTTGTCCGTCTTAACCGGACCATGCTTTGTCATTACGGTGCTCCCTTCCACAATGGGAAGAAGATCTCTCTGAACGCCTTCCCGGGATACATCGGGGCCTTGTGTGCCGTTCTTTCCGACAATTTTATCAATCTCATCCAAAAAGATGATTCCTGATTGTTCGACTTTGCTAATGGCTTCTTTTACCACCTTATCCATATCCACCAAGTTTTGAGCCTCTTCGGCAGAAAGCATTTCCATGGCTTCAGGCACTTTTACTTTTCGTCGTTTTGTACTTTTGGGCAGAAGACTTCCTAACATGTCCTTGAAATTAATTCCCATTTCTTCCATACCCACGTTGGAAAATATTTCAACAACAGGCATTGCTCGATCTGAAACATCAAGGTCAACATACCGATTGTCCATTTTCCCTTCACGAAGCATTTTTCGAAGTTTCTCTCTTGTAGAAGAAGCTGTTTCTGTATTATTTGAGACAAGTTCAAACTGCGGTTGGCTTTCATCTTCTGGTTTAAGAGTCGATTTTAATCCGCTTTTGGGAAGCAATAGATCGAGCATCCTCTCTTCAGCAATCTGTTGTCCTTTCTCTTTAACGGCCTCCTGTTCTCTTGTTCTAAGCATGTTTACAGTAAGTTCTAGAAGGTCTCTTACCATAGATTCCACGTCCCGGCCAACATATCCCACTTCTGTAAACTTGGATGCCTCAACCTTATTAAAAGGTGAATCGGTCAAATTCGAAAGTCTTCTTGCTATCTCGGTTTTTCCAACGCCGGTGGGTCCGATGAGTATGATATTCTTCGGCACAATCTCATCACGGAGATCTTCCGGAACCTGCTGTCTGCGCCAACGGTTCCGCAAAGCAATGGCTACTGAACGTTTGGCATTATGCTGGCCAATTATATATTTATCAAGTTCTTCGACAATTTCATTCGGTTTAAGATTACTCATTTTATCAGTTTTTCATCATCGGTTAAGGGTCTATAATTCTTCAATCGTGATGGCATCATTTGTAAAGACACATATGGAACCTGCTATTTTCATGGCTTCTTTAACAATGCCAGCAGCATCCATGTCCGCATGTCTAATCAGGGCCGTTGCCGCCGCCTGCGCTCCGGCGCCGCCTGATCCTATCCCCATGACACCTTCATCCGGTTCAATCACATCACCATTTCCTGAAATAACAAACATGTTATTTTCATCTACGGCAATCATAATTGCTTCGAGACGCCTTAAGAATTTATCGGTTCTCCAATCCCGTGCCAATTCTACGGCACTACGCATCAGGTTTCCATTGTAACGCTCAAGTTTTTTTTCCAAAAGTTCTGAAAGGTTCAAGGCATCGGCTGTAGCCCCGGCAAATCCCACAATGATTTTGTCGTTGAAAATCCTCCGAACCTTTTTGGCCTTATGCTTGATAACGATATTGTTCAATGTAACCTGGCCGTCACCGGCCACAGCGACTTTCCCCTTATGTCTGACAGCTAGAATTGTCGTACCATGTAATTTCATCGTTTTATTTTCGTTTCCACTTCATCGTCTGGGATGTGCTTTGTCATAGGTTTCCATCAACCTGTCAATGCTCACGTGGGTATATTTCTGCGTCGTGGATAGACTTTTATGTCCCAAAAGTTCCTGAACTACCCTCAAATCCGCCCCGGCATCCAGCATATGCGTTGCAAATGTATGACGCAGCGCATGGGGAGAAACAGGTATCAAGAGACCACTTTCTCTTGCCGTTTTATCAAGAATGCGGGCTATGGAGCGACTTGTCAGGCGACCATGGTCCTTGTTTAAAAAGAGTGGCGTATTATCGTCTTCTCCTATCCCCGCATCGCTTTGCAATCTTTCTCTATACTCTTTAATCGCAGTTATGGCCTTTTTGCCGATGGGAACAATTCTTTCTTTGTTACCTTTTCCAACGACACGAATTAAACATTTTTTAAAATCCACATCAAAGACATCCAGGCCTTCAAGTTCCGAAACACGGATCCCGCTCGAGTAAAGTGTTTCAAAAATAGCACGGTTTCTGATGCCGGCCAGTGTATCGGTCTTTATCGAATCGAGCAGCCTGAAAACATCATCCACGGGGAGGTATACTGGAATTGCTTTTTTCTGTTTCGGTGTCAAAATCAGATCCAACGGGTTGTCCAGTATAACACCATGCTTGACAAGAAATCTGAAAAAAGAACGAACAGCCGAAAGTTTTCTCGCCATGGTAACTTTTTTGTTCTTTTTGTGTAAAAACCCCAGATAACCTCTTATCATCAGGCTGTTGATCTGATCGGCCTTCAACAGATCAGCACCCTTTTGATTTTCAGTTGAAAAGTAGCTTTCACTGACAAATGAAATAAACTCGTTAAGATTGTGCGAATACGCACGGCACGTGTTTGCAGCGTATCCCTTTTCAGAGTGAAGGGAGTCGATAAAGGATCTGATCTGATTCTTCAAAGATTGTGAAATCATCAAAATTCAATCAAAGACTCAAGCTCTTTCCAAGTGTCGACTTCTACGAAAGGATGACGTTTTCTGTTCCATGGTTGCTTGAAAATAATAGGCGTAACGCCCGCCTCGAAAAGTGGATAACATGTTTCAAGCCTGTCCTCTACAAAATAAGAAATATCTCTGCTTGAAAGCACATCGACCTTGGCGTCAAATGAACCTGTTGCAACAACTTCTATCGAATCAGGATCAAAAGACAATACGCTTTGTATCCATTCATATATGGGTTCTCTGGTCGGTCGAGCGGTCACAAATAAAATCGGGTTGTGCAGTCGGCCCAATCGGGTTAAGACATTCCTGGCACCTGGCATTGGTTTTAAAGACACTTTATGGGTTCCATCCATTATCCGGGTTAAAATCGTCTTGATAAGAACCGGATCAATATCGACACACTCTTCCAATGTATAACACGTGATGTCTTCATATTTGACACCGCGAATTTGATATTCTTCCCGTGCAATATCTAAAAACAATGTCATGGTGTCTGCAAGAACACCGTCAATATCAAAAGCCAATGAAGAGGGATCGATCATAAACTTAGTACATGTATTCGTAAATACGTTAAGTATTTATAACTTGGTTTTTTCATTCTGTGTATGCAAAAGTTTAAAGTGCCTAAAGTGAGCTAAAGTGCCTAAAGTTATGGAGTCGCTTCGCTCCGCTGATTTCATATAATTGATAGAATTCCTTAACTTTAGCTCACTTTTAACTTTAGTTCACTTCAAACTCTTGCAGCGCTTCTTCAGGCAGAGTCGGACAACTCTGACTCCCGCAATGCGGGACAGGCATAGCCCCGTAGGAACAGGTTTTTCAGGACTAAATAAGATCTCCACGACCACTCGTTACTTGAGATTCGTCACCGTCGCCTGCCGTTGATGATTTGTCGGCTATGCCGCTCTACGCGTCTTTTTCTTTAGTTTTATAATACGGCGTCGATAAATATCCGCCATTTTTTTATCATTGTTATTCAGAGCATTTTCGTGATTTTCCTTAAGTGATCTAATTTTCAACTTAATTTCACGAACTGAGGCATCCGGCGTTGCCTTGGTATCTTCTACGATCCCTCTTGCTTTTTTAATGGCGCTGATCAGCTCTGCCTTGTTCATACCATAAACACCAGTTATTTCAGGTATTTGTTTCCCAAGTTCTCTCAATTCTTTGGCTGTCATTTTGTCCAAGGGTTTTTCTTTGGCTTCCTTTTTCTTCACACCCATGCTTCAAGGTCTCCTTTTCTGAACAATGGTTAAAAAGCACAAGCGGAGGCTGTAAAACCCCCGCTGTGGTTGTTACAAGATGAAAAGATTTAATTAAGCAATTTTTTTAAATGATGTCAATAAATAGATGACTTTTATTCCTTTTCTTCCTTTATTGTTTTGCCCATAGCATCCAGAAACGGCTTGAAAAGATCGATAGGAAACGGAAAGATGGTCGTTGTATTCTGCTCGGCAGCTATTTCGCGCATGGTCTGAAGATATCTTAGCTGCAGGGCCATGGGATGTTCACGCATAATTTCAGACGCTTCAGCCAGCTTTGTTGCAGCTTGGAACTCACCTTCAGCATTAATCACCTTGGCACGTCGCTCCCGCTCCGCTTCAGCCTGCTTGGCCATAGATCGCTGCATTTCCTGGGGCAGATCAATATGCTTAAGCTCTACGGTTGTGACTTTTATCCCCCACGGATCCGTATGGGTGTCGAGAATTTCCTGAAGTTGAGAATTGATTTTTTCCCTTGCAGACAGTAGTTCATCAAGCTCCGCCTGACCGCATACACTTCTCAAGGTTGTCTGGGCCAGTTGGGACATCGCATATGTGTAATTTTCAACTTCAACAATAGCTTTTATGGGTTCAATGACTCTAAAATAGATGACCGCATTCACCTTTACGGAGACATTGTCCCTGCTGATGACGTCCTGAGGGTCCACATCCATGGCCACAAGGCGCATGCTGACCTTCATCATTTTGTCTATAACCGGAATCAGGATGATCAGCCCCGGTCCTTTTGCCTTTATCACCCTGCCGAGCCTGAAGATAACGCCTCGTTCATATTCGTTTAATATGCGTATGGCTGCAGAGAGAAAAAGGACCGTCAATATAACGACTGCGATTATTGTATACATTTTATTCTCCTGTATTTATTCTATAGGTTCCACTTCCAGAACAAGGTTCTCGACCTTTACAACTCTGACCTTGGCCCCCTTTTCGATGGGATCTTTTGAAATCGCTTTCCACAGCTCTCCGTGAACAAACACCTTGCCTTCCTGCAATATGGGTTCTTTAACCACTCCGATTTCACCCAAAAGACCGCTTGCACCTGTTCTTGGCTTTGACATCTGAGATTTAAAAACCAGCCCTGAAATAACGACAAAAAAACCGGAAACGACCGTAAGTGTCGATACAAGCACTTTCCACGACAATCTCATATCGGTGCCGTTGTCTTCAAACAACATCAAGGAGCCCAGTAAAAGTGAGGTAATGCCTGCAATACTCAAAAGACCGTAACTTGCAATTTTCATCTCCATGATAAAAAAAACAATGGCAAGAATAATAAGCAGAAATCCGGCATAGTTGACCGGTATGGTCTGAAATGCAAAAAATGCCAGAATAATCGATATCCCGCCCACGACTCCAGGAAGCACGGCACCGGGGTGTGACAGTTCAAAATAGAGACCGGCAAGACCGATCATCATAAGAATATACGCTACATTCGGATCACTGATGATCTTTAAAACCTTGGTCCGCAAGGTTTCCTCAATAATCGTTTTTTTAGGATTATCAAGTTTTAAAACCCCTTTGTTTTCAATTTTGCGACCATTAATCTGACGTATCAAATCATCCATATCTTTTGCCACAATATCTATGACATTTGTCTTAAGGGCCTCGGTCTCCGTCACGGAAACGCTTTCGCGAACCGCCTTTTCAACCCATTGGACGTTCCTTCCCCTTTTCTGGGCTATACTTTTGACCTGGGCAACCATATCATTGATGACTTTTTCAGACATTTTCCCGCCGATATCCTTGCCGCCGGCTCCCACCGGATGTGCGGCACCAATGTTTGTTCCCGGCGCCATGGCAGCAATGTCCGCAGCGATGGTAATCATGACGCCTGCCGAAGCGGCCCTGGCGCCGCTTGGTGCAACATAAGTCACAACCGGAACCTTGCTTGCAAAGATTGCCTTGACGATTTCACGCATCGATTCAGCAAGGCCGCCGGGCGTGTCGATCTTAATAATGACACATGAAACGCCATCCCCGGAAGCCTGGTTAATTCCCTTTTTTAAAAAATCAGCCACAGCAGGATTTATGGAGCCCGAAATTTCAATGATATAGACTTCATTTTCGGCCGCAAAATTGTTTCCGGGAAAATAAAATAAAAATAATAACAAAGCCGGTAAAATAAAATTTATTCTCTTCATTTTAAAAGTCTTACTAATAAGCACATTAATTGTTCGACATAAATAATATTGCTGGATAACCTGGCACAGTCGTTACAAGAGTGACTAAAGTTTAAAGTGATCAAAAGTGACTAAAGTTGAGGAAGCGCTATCGCGCTGACATTCTAATATAAATTGCCAGAATACCTTAACTTTAGCTCACTTTAGTTCACTTTAGGCACTCTACACTTTTTCTATCCTTATCACCAAGAAGTTTCGTAAATAAAAATCATGTCAAGTATCTAATTTACTGATTAGACCCCATGGCTTTCATTAATGTTTTCATATCCTCCCAAACATCTCGCTTCTTATCTGGATTACGAAGCAAATATGCAGGATGATATGTCGGTAACACCCTTGCCCCCATATAATCATAAAAACATCCTCTGAGTTTTGAAATCGGCGATTTGGTTTCAAGAAGTGTCTGAGCGGCAAAAGTCCCCAGTGCACAAATAATATCCGGTTTTACGCATGCAATCTGGCGTTTTAAAAAAGGAAAGCATACTTCGATCTCATCTGTCATTGGATTTCTGTTTCCGGGAGGACGACATTTAATGATATTACAAATATAGACCTGTTCTCGCGTATGATTTATCGCTTCGATGATTTTGGTAAGAAGCTTTCCTGCAGCCCCGACAAAGGGTTCGCCCATTTGGTCTTCATCATATCCTGGTCCTTCACCCACAAACATGAGGCTCGCATGAGGATCGCCGGCGCCGAATACAATGTTTTTCCGTTTATCAGAAAGCCTGCAGCGTCTGCAGTCCCCCAGATCCGTTCGAATTGCCTCAAGGGTTTCTGACGAAACCCCCTCTTTACGTCCCCAGCTTTTAATCTTGTTGAGGCTTTCCTTTGAACATTCAAACCCCTGACATCCGTTTTCAGCCAATAATCTGAAAAAGGTCTTTATATCTTCAAGTGTAGTGGTAATCCCTGATTTCAATAAATTGGGATTGGATTCGAAAAGTGTCATGAAATTTGGTTCTTCTCCAAATTAGTTGGAGAAAAGGATTCGAGGATTCAAGGATTCAAGGGGTCAAGTGATTGTAAACGCTTTGATTCAGAAGACGTTAACATTGAAGTTTTTTCTGCCTTTATTCCTCGATCTTTTCAAAAATATGTTCTTATAAGAAAGTGACTCCAAGGATCAAGGTATTATCTTTATTTATTTGTTTTTAAAGCTTTTTCACTCGAACCCTTGAATCCTTGAACCCTTGGCCCCTTATCAATCGACCAATTCTTTGGGAGATGATTATAAAATTTTTAATATCCGATCCAGTAAAATATTTGCGACATCATCTTTGGGCATTTTAGGAAGATTCTCTTTTGTGCCGTCTTTATAAAATAATGTTACCATATTTGTGTCGGCACCGAAACCGGAATCAGGATGGCCCACGATATTTCCGACAATGATGTCGAGATTTTTTTCAGCCAGTTTTTGTTCTGCATGTCGTTCAAGACGTTCTGTTTCCGCAGCAAATCCTACGAGAATCTGTTCTTTTTTATTCCTGCCGATTTCTTTTAGAATATCCTGGGTTCTTTCCAGGGACAAAACCAGTTCATCCTTTTCCTTCTTGAGTTTTTGTTCGGCATGATCCTTAGGCCGGTAATCGGAAACTGCAGCTGTTTTGATAATGATATCGGAATGCTCCATATTCTCAAATACAGCAAGAGCCATCTCTTTGGCGGTGTTCACCCTGATCACGGCAACATTGTTGGGATCCAAAAGGTTTGTCGGACCGGTAATCAAAGTAACCTTGCCGCCTCTATACTCGGCAGCCCTTGCAACTGCAAAGCCCATTTTGCCGGAAGAAGGGTTGCTGATAAATCTGACAGGATCGATAGGTTCTCGGGTGGGACCGGCGGTAACAAGTATTCTCTTATCTTTCAGATCCTTAGGCGTAAGGTAGAAAACAGTTCTGTCCAATATGTCATGAGGTTCAGGAAGACGACCGGGGCCTGTAGTTCCGCAGGCCAGACTCCCGGACTCCGGGTCTATGACAAGGTACCCATCAGTTCGGAGTATTTCAAGATTTCTCTGTACGGCATTGCTTTCAAACATATTCGTATTCATTGAAGGACAGAGGACCACAGGGCACGTTACAGCCATCATGAAGGTACTTAGGGCATCATCGGCAATCCCATTGGCCAGCTTACCGATAATGTTGGCGGTTGCCGGGGCAATCACCACGGCATCTGCTTGTTCGGCCCAGTCAATATGCCTTATGGATGCATCATCGCTTTTCTCAAAAAGATCCGTGCACACCGCTTGACCGGATAAGGCTTTAAAGGTCAATGCACCCACAAACGCTTGGGCGTATTTTGTCATAATAACCCTGACATTGGCACCTTCTTTTATGAAAAGTCTCAAAAGCTCAACGCTTTTATATGCTGCGATGCCTCCGGATACTCCCAGAACGATATTTTTGTTGTCGATAATACTTTTCATAAGAAATATTTTTCCTTAAAAAATTTATTTCGGACCACTGAGATAATTTCTAAACCTCATAAGTTTTTGCAAGTTATGATACTTGAGCAGAAGATCAATCCATCTGTTGAACAGCTTGATAAGATCATCCGGCGATTTTTCATTGAGCTTCCTCTCAATTTCAGAAAGTGCCTCCCTAAGGTCCTGGTGTTCGGGTTCACATTCTAAAAGATATCTGTAGATTTCGGCGGCTTTTAGTAAATTACCCTGATCAGCATAAACTTTTGCCATTGTCCGGGTATAAAAGACATCGTCTTTACTCAATTTTTTTGGGACCTTTCTTTTTTACTATTTGAAACTCTCGGTTTAGGTTTTACTTTGATGATCATTTCGTCTTTGCCGATGACACCCAGCTCCTTTCTGGCCACATCTTCAACATATCTGGGATCATTTTTCAACCGCTCTATTTCACGATAAAAAGAGATATTTTCCTTTTTAAGTTCATCGTTTTTTTTCGACAAGTTATCCTTTTCCATTTTAAGTTTATACAGATCCGTAAGGCCATTTTCACCGAACACGATAAACAACAACATCAAACACATCGTCATTATTGCTAAAACAAGCATTATATTTTTCTTCAAACTCACGCTTTATTCTTCTCCTTTCTGGCTATGGCCATAACCTTTTCCAATTCTCGACTTTTAAGCAATAAAGAAAAAGAACCATATAATACGAGGCCGATAATTATGCTTCCCACAAGCCCAAAGAAAAGGCCCATCAGACTCCCGTCTTCAGAAGGAATAATGAATAGAGCAGACGCCCAGACAGCAGCACCCATAAATACTGAACAGATTACTGTCTTATAAACGGACGTCATAATCGTTTTCAATCCCACCATGCCGAGTTTTGCCCTTAAAGCCCGGACAAGAAGCCCGAGGTTTAACATGGAAGCCAGAGAAGTGGCCAGTGCAAGCCCTCCATGCCCCAGCGGCCCCATGAGAACAACGCCAAGAATGATATTGGCACAGACAGATATGACAGCCATTTGTACCGGAGTTTTTGTATCCTGCAGTGCATAAAATGTTGAAACCACAATCCGCACGGCTGAAAAAGCCCATAATCCCATACTATAGTATAAAAGGGCATATGCAGTCAAATGTGTGGTCTTTGCATCAAACGCACCCCTTTTAAATAATAACGCAACGATCGGTTCTCTTAAAACGATCAGGCCGACCATTGAGGGAATGGTAATAAAAAAAACCAGTTTCATGGCATATGCAAAGGTATCCCGGACAGCCTGCAAGTCCTTTTTTGCGGCCTGTCTGGAAATACTCGGCAAAACAGCGGTTGCTGCTGCTATTGCAAATATCCCAAGGGGAAACTGCACCAAACGGTCGGCATAATATAGATACGAAACACTCCCTTCGGGAAGCAGTGACGCCAAAAGGGTCCCCACCAGGATATTGATTTGATAGACCGCAGCGCCGAATATGGTGGGAAACATCAACAGGCCTATTTTCTTGAGGCCGGGATGGAAAATTTTTGCTTTTTGCCAAAAATAGAACCCTTTTTTAATCAAAAACGGCACCTGAAGTCCAAGCTGCAAAATACCACCGATCACCACACCGATAGCCAGACCTGTTACAGGATTGGCCATGTGCGGTGAAATTAAAAAAACCGAACATATAATGGAGATGTTCAAAAAAACAGGGGCAAGGGCCGGTGCAGCGAAGTGACCCAGAACATTAAGAATTCCCATGGAAAGTGCAACCATTCCGATAAAGAAGATATAGGGGAACATGATGCGCGTGAGAAAAATGGTAACGGACAATTTTTCAGGTGAATCGGTAAAGCCGGGTGCAATGATGCGAATGATAAGTGGAGACAAAAAAATACCTGCAATGGCAACGACAACCAGCAGCACCGACAGCAGTCTTACGGCGGATCTTGCCATTTCAAAGGCTTCATCTTTTCCTCGATTCGTGAGCGTGTCGGTAAATACAGGGATAAATGCAACGCTTAAAGAACCCTCGGCAAAAAGCCTTCTTAAAAGGTTTGGGATCCTGAAAGCTACAAAGAATGCATCTGAGCTCAATCCGGCACCGAAAAACCAGGCAATGACAACATCTCTTATAAATCCGAAAATACGGCTCAATAGTGTCGCTGATCCAACAACTCCTGCGGCTTTTGTTACGCGGTCATTTTCATGATCGATTTGTTTTTTTGAAGGATTCATGATTTGAAATAAATGATTCGGATCTATGGGGCCTGACTTTTATATAACCCCTGGAAGGGGCTGTTTTATTTAAAGCCGTAGTAGTTAAAAGTGCCTAAAGTGATCTAAAGTGCCTATTACAAGTGCCTAAAGTTTGAAGTGATCTAAAGTGCCTAAAGTTAAGGTAGCGCTAACGCGCTGTCATTAAAATATAATTGGCAGAATTCCTTAACTTTAGATCACTTTAAACTTTAGCTCACTTCAAACTCTTACAATGATTCATCAGGCAGAGCTATAATTCTCTGACATAGATCGCAGGACCAAGTTTTTTATAACGAAGCAAAAACTTCTTGACTTATATTTAATAAGCTCATAATTTACATCTTTTAAATTAATAATGAAAGGAGTTTATTAAGAAATTGGCCAATCATAAATCTGCACTTAAACGCGCACGTCAGAACGAGATTAGACGGTTGCGCAATAAATCCGTGAAAACAAAGACAAAAAATATTGTCAAAGATGTGCGACTTTCTGTGAGTGAAAGCTCTAAAGAAGAAGCATTGAAAAATCTCGATATGGCGAAATCGAACATTGATAGAGCCGCCCAAAAGGGTGTGATTCACAAAAAGACGGCTTCTCGCAAAATTTCACGCCTATCGAAATTGGTAAACACCATCTCCGCCTAACCGGAAAAAAGCGCAACGTGCAAAATGAAATGAAATTTCTACATTCTTTGTACGATGCGCTTTTTTGTTGAATTCTTTAAAAATCTTCTGTTAAACGATTGTAGACTTTTTCTGCAAGTTTTTTAGAAAGGGTTTCGATGGCTTGGCGCTTGTTAATCTCGGTAGCCTGTTTGTCCGTCGCCACATTATATTCCTGGAATTCTGAAACACCTGATGCGGACCATTTTACCCCACCGCCCGAACCTGTTAACTTCAAATTGACGATAATTTCAACCCGCCTTGCGAGAGGGCTTTGCTGCGCTTGACGGGAAATTGTCGTGATGCGCTCGGATGCAATAACACCGGTAAGGACTGCGTCAGCCTGCTTGCTGTTTTTCTGAACACTTCTTCCCTTCCGGGTAAATTCATATATCAGACCATTTGTAATGGTATTTTCCAGCCCGGTTTCCGGGGTGCGGTTTTCAAAAATTTCTATGGCAATCGTCTGTATTCCTCCCGGTAAATTTCCACTTCCTGAAAACCGATAGCCGCACGCCGAAAAAAACAAGGGGATAATAATAACCGCCCAGATATATTTTTGATGATAAAAGAAGGCTGTTATAGCTTTTAAGTTCATGAAGTAAAGAATCCGGACACAGAGGGCCCGGTTTTTATATAACCCCTGGAAGGGGCTGTTTTAGTAGAAGTTAAAAGTGTCTAAAGTGATCTAAAGTGCCTAAAGTTATGGAGTCGCTGCGCTCCGCTGATTTTATATAATTGGCAGAATTCCTTAATTTTAGCTCACTTTAAACTTTAGCTCACTTCAAACTCTTCCAGCAATTCTTCAGGTAGAGCCAGTTATCTCTGACCTGACCCAGAGGACCAGAATTTCAATGTTAGATTATACCACGATATTAACAAGTTTCTTTTTCACAACAACAATTTTTTTAATGGGTTTGCCATCGATGAATTTTAAGACTCTTTCATCTGAAAGCGCCATTTCTTTTAGGGTATCGTCATCTGCATCTGCATCTGTGTGGAACTTGCTTCTAAGTTTGCCGTTGACCTGTACCACGATCAAGAGCTCATCTTTGATTAGAGCGTCCTCCCTGTAAGACGGCCATGAAGCCAGCAGGATGCTGGTATCAAATCCAAGCACCTCCCACAATTCTTCGGCAAAATGAGGGACAATGGGTGCTAAAAGAAGCGCAACAGATTCTATGGATAGCCGCATAACCCCGATCTTTTGAGAGTTCTTATCACCAAGATCGATTCCGTACATTGTATTTACGAGTTCCATTACTGCACTGATAGCGGTGTTGAAATGGAATCTGTCTTCGATATCTCTGGTAACCTTTTTTATCGTTGCATGGTTTTTTTTGAATAGCGCGCGAGAATCGTCCTCCAGCTGATCCGGACTGCCGTTAAAAGGCTTGGCGTCACGAATCAGGTTCTCCCAATTTAAAGCCAGTCGCCACACACGGTTTAGAAAGCGATAACCGCCCTCAACGCCCTGTTCGCTCCATTCCAGGTCTCTTTCAGGTGGCGCTGCAAAAAGGCAGAAGAGTCTTGTGGTATCAGCACCAAATTTTTCTAAAAGAATGTTGGGATCGATAACGTTCTTTTTTGACTTGGACATCTTTTCAACACGACCGACGATGGTCTGTTGACCGCATTCTTTACACAGCTGTTCTTCACCGGCTCCTTTTATTCCTTCAGGGAGCAAAAAACCGTGTTCAGGACAGGAAACCGTCTCTTTACAAACCATTCCCTGGGTCAAAAGCCGTGTAAAAGGTTCCTTATATTTAACAAGGCCAAAATCATATAAAACACGGGTGTAATATCTGGAATAGAGCAGATGTAAAATTGCGTGTTCAACACCACCGATATACTGATCGACAGGCATCCAGTAATCTACGGCTTTACGGTCAAACATGGCGGTTTTACAGTTCGGACTGCAATATCTTTCATAATACCACGAAGACTCTACAAACGTATCCATTGTATCGGTTTCTCGTCTGGCCTCGGGACTGCCACAGGCCGGACAAGGCGTCTTTGCAAAATATTCAAGGGTCGACAATGGTGATTTACCGCCTTCAAGAAGATTGGCATCCTCTGGAAGCAAAATGGGAAGGTCCTTTTCAGGGACCGGAACAATGCCGCATTTTTCACAATGAATGATGGGTATTGGTGCACCCCAGTATCGCTGTCTTGAAATCCCCCAGTCCCTTAGTCTGAAGCTGGTTGTTTTCTTTCCGAGGCCCTTTTCTTCCAGGTAAGCAGCGATATCGTCCAGCGCTTGTACACTATCTATTCCATTGAACCGACCGGAATTAATCATAGCGCCTTCACCAGCAAAGGCCTCGGTCATTGTATCAGGATCGAGATCGGCATCATGAGGTTTTACAACCACAATAATATCGAGACCATACTTGCGTGCGAATTCAAAATCTCGCTGATCATGCGCCGGAACGGACATAACAGCCCCGGTACCATATTCCATTAGCGCAAAATTGGCCGTATAGATCGGCATGCGAATACCATTTAAAGGGTTGATACAATATGCACCTGTAAAGACACCCTCTTTTTCGTAACTCTCCACGGCCTTGACCGATCGATCCTGCATGGATATGCGCTGGATAAACTCGGATACTTCTAGTTCTTGCGGAGTTCCTCGGGACAGTTTGACCACCAGCGGGTGCTCCGGCGCAAGGCACATAAACGTCGCCCCATATACGGTATCCTGTCGTGTTGTAAACACCGGTATTTGCTCATCCGAGTTTTCTATGGGAAACCGAATTTCTGCACCCGTACTCTTCCCGATCCAATTTTTCTGCATCGTAATAACCTTTTCAGGCCAACCCGGCAGCTTTTCACAATACGACAAGAGATCCTGGGCATAATCGGTAATGCGGAAAAACCATTGCCAGAGCTTTTTCTGTCGAACCTGTTGGCCACATCTCCAGCACAGGCCGGCTTCTACCTGTTCGTTGGCAAGTACTGTCTGGCAGTGTTCACACCAGTTCACAAAGGATTCCTTACGATAGGCCATCCCCTTTTCATACATTTTTAAAAAAAGCCACTGTTCCCACTGATAATATTCAGGGCTGCAGGTAGCGATTTCCCGATCCCAATCATAGGAAAAACCCAGACGCTTCAACTGGAATCGCATGGCATCGATATTTCCATAAGTCCACTTGGCCGGGTGACTATTATTTGCAATTGCAGCGTTTTCCGCCGGCATGCCAAATGCATCCCAGCCCATGGGATGAAGGACATTAAACCCTTGCATTCTTTTGTATCTCGCAACAACATCTCCGATGGTATAGTTTCTCACGTGCCCCATGTGGATATTACCGGAAGGATAAGGAAACATCTCAAGCAGATAATACTTTTCTTTATTCGAATCCTCTTTGACCGTAAAAAGCTTTGCCTCTTCCCAGAAATTTTGCCATTTAGATTCTATTTTCCTGGGATCGTATCGTTCATCCATTTTATATGATTAACCTCTAAAAAATATTGTAATTCAAATAAGTATATTTATAATATCCTAATTTAATATCTGAATCTTGCACGAAAATTGATGAAAAAAAAGAACATCATCCTAATATGACAATAGGTTTCATGCCACAACACGATGCAAATAGCAAGTCATAAGACCTGAATTTTGCACAGGCAAGAAATCGTTTGACTTGTACATGACAATTTCATATTCATTTAAAAGAGCAAGTGCCCAAGATTAAAGCCTGTTTTTGCCCATAAACAATCCTTATTTGTGCTGAGCCGGAAGTCTCACTCTAATTGTTCTTAACCTAAATTGGAAAGCTATTTCATGAGCAGTAAAATCCTTATCAATGCCATAGATCCTGAGGAATGCAGAATTGCAAAAGTCAAGGACTTGAAGCTTGAAGAATTCCATATTGAAAGTTCAGGAAAAGAAATTATCCATGGCAACATTTACAAGGCAATCATCACTCGCATTGAACCAAGCCTCCAGGCCGCATTTGTAGATTTTGGCGCTGATCGTCACGGTTTTTTGCAAAAAAATGAAATCCACAGCGATTATTTTCAAGACAATCTCTCTAAAGATAGATCCATATTAAAAATGGTCAGGCGTGGCCAAGAGCTCTTGGTGCAGGTGACCAAAGATCCCTTCATGAAAAAGGGTGCCATGCTTACAACTTATATATCTTTGCCTGGTCGATACTTAGTGCTTATGCCTGGAAGCGACAGCCGGGGAATCTCACGCAAAATAGAAGATGAAGACGAGCGTATGCGTTTAAAAAGTATCGTCAGTAAGCTTAAGATACCGGAGGGATTCGGTATTATTGTCCGCACCGCAGGTATAAACAGTACTAAACCAAGCATGTCAAAAGACGTAAACTATCTTTTGCGCCTGTGGAAGAACATCAAAATAAATGTGACAAAAGTAAAAGCGCCTGTATTACTTTATAAAGAGCAAAATCTTGCCGTAAGATCCATACGCGATTACTTCACACCTGATGTAACCGAAATCCTCATCGATGATGAGGCCGTATACCATGTTGTTAAAGACTTTGTTAAAATCGTATCGCCAAAACATAGAAAAATCGTCAAATACTACAAAGGGGACAGGCCGATATTCACCAAATACCAACTTGAAGATCAGATTTCATCGATTTACGCAAGTCATGTGAAACTTAAATCCGGCGGCACTCTTGTAATAGCACAGACTGAAGCACTCGTATCCATCGACGTTAATTCAGGTAAGGCAACCAGAAAAAAGTCCATTGAACAAACCGCACTTCAAACCAATATTGAAGCAGCCGAGGAAATTGCACGCCAGTTACGACTCAGAGACTTGGGCGGCCTTATTGTCATCGATTTTATCGACATGAAAGACCCCAAACACAAATCAGAAGTTGAAAGGGCCGTTAAAAATTACGTTAAACCGGATAAGGCCAAAACAAATATCGGTAAAATTTCAAAATTTGGCTTGATGGAAATGTCTAGACAGCGAATTCGTCCCTCTATCGAATCCAGCAGTTTCGAGCCCTGCAGCCATTGTAAGGGGAAAGGAATGGTCCCCTCTACTGAAATGCTGGCCCTTGACTTTCTCCGACGACTTCGCCTTGAAACCATAAAAGCTGAAATTTCAAGTGTCAAAGGAATCGTCCCGCACGGTGTTGCCGATTACCTTTTAAATAAGAAACGCAAAGAAATTTTAGATCTGGAAATCAGGAGAGGCCTTTCCATCACCATTGAGGGGGATACAAAAATTATTCCCGGCATGAGCGAAATTAACTGTGAAGAATAGAACCGATCTATGCCCTAAATAAGCGAAAGCCGAGAGCACCCTATATACAAGATATCTATAATTATTTTCCAATTTTGTTTACAATCAAGGGTTATACAATCCATTATCATGTATCCAAAGGAAAAATTATGCCAAAAAAAACTGTAAAAAAGGCAAATAGAGTTATTGGAGTTGTTATCATCGCTATGGTGCTTGTTGGAGCATATGCGGGTTTTAGGTTTCTGATGAAACAAAAATCGATATCCGGAACACAAAAAGGAACTGATAAAATTCAAATTCCTTCAGATACGGAACCGATTATTGATTACAACAAAATTGAAGAAGACAAAGAACTCAAGGCACTCATGCAACAGCGAAAAGCACAATATGGAGTTAATAAAGGAGTTGATATTATTGCACAATCCAATGAATCAATTAAAATCGGCGATTCAACGGTTTCAATGCAGGAAATTTTGGAAAAGATTCGTCTAAAAAGTGGTGATATCGTGGAAAAAGACCTCAAATCACAGGATATGACGACAAAAGAAAAAATAGAATCATTCGGGATTCACGTGGTTCAGCCTGGAGAAAATATATGGAATATCCATTTTACCTTTCTAAAAGACTATTTCGATCACAAAGGTGTCCAACTATCACCCCTTTCGGATGAACCCCTTGAAGGAGGAAGCAGTTCGGGTGTCGGTAAGATTCTTAAATTCTCGGAGCATACGGTGAACATTTACAATATCAGAGAACATAAACTTGATGTTGACCTTAATTTGATCTTTCCCTTGACCAAAGTGGTCGTCTATAATATGGATCAAATTTTTGCATTTCTGGATCTTATTGACTATAAACATGTAAACCGTATTCAATTTGACGGTGAGACGCTCTGGATGCCGGC
>JAOUGB010000286.1 GCA_029857875.1 Desulfobacteraceae bacterium
TGACGGTCTATTGTCTTTTTGGCTAAAAGATATCTTAAATAAATTATCCATATGAACAGGCCCAGAAAAACAATGCCCACAGCCAAAAAAATCCATTTATATCGCATTATTGTTTCGGTACCTGTCCGTCCGATATAGACGATCAAATTGGGAATAACCCAGTATAAAAACACCGCAAGGAAAATAAGAAATCCTATTATAAAAATGTTAAACCTGCTGATCGCAGCGATGATCTTTTCAAATCGGTATTCATATTCCCTTTTTGTTGAATCCGTTTCATAGAGGATTTTTTCTTCCTTTAAAAAAAGGGACTGATATGCACGCACAAAAAAAGCAAACAAAAGAAAGGCCGCAACAGGTATCCCTACAGCCGATGTAAACCATGCTCTGAATGGGAAAGGGAGGTCCTTGGTTACAAGTTTGACCTGGTACTGTTCAAAGGGACCGAATGTTTTTTCAAAATAGTATTTATTGAACTCGCTGAGATGGTTACCGTCTGTCTCATGTATGACATTTCCGTTGGCATCCATCACCTGCAACCAGGATTTTCGGCCGGACTTCATGGCTGCAAGCGCAAAAATCTCGAGTTCAATCAAAAAAAGAACGACTGAAATAATGATGAAAAGCGTCTTGTTCTCTCTCATGAAAGAGGTTACGTTTTTTCTTTGTGACATCCTGTTTTCCCGACACGCTTTAAAAAAAGATGATCCATCACTCTTGTCCAAAAACGCTCTTTTAGATGTACATGGTTATCATACCTAATGGATTTGTGGAGCGTAGACTCCTTGGAAACCTGGAATGATGGCCTCCGGCTCGTAGAACCTACGGCTCGGAGAGAATGCTGGAATATTGGGTTTTTGAAAAGGAACCATTATTCCAATATTCCATCATTCCAACCAAATGCTATGAGATGTTGGTCATACTACTGCGGGGTGAAGCCAAAGCTTGGTACTCAGGGCCAAATTTTTACTCTTTCGGATGACACTCGTTACAACTAGTCGGAACGATTATTTTCTTTTTTTCCGATACCTTGTATAACATCTCCATTTTTTTCTGCTCGACTTTTATTTCTTTATGACACCCGATGCAATTTTCGTGATAGGCATATTTGTAATATTTTATTCCGTCTTCCGTATAAGCCAGGTATTTTGTGGGCCTTTTCGGTGCTTTCAGGAGATCGTGACACTTTGATGTTGTGCAGTTGGAGATTTTGGCGTTACCTTCCCATTTGTGATGGCATTTTCGGCAATTATAGGTAAAATGTTTGGCATGATTGAATTCGACCGGAGATCTCTTTGGTTTGACCGAGGGATCGGGTTTCAGCACAATAATGCCCATCGGGACAACCATATCCTCAACGGCCTCTTTTGTATCGCTTTTATTCTGTCCGGCAACATTTAGCGCCATTCCAAAAACAAAAACAATTACCAAACACAACACCGCCACTCGTATTCTGTACATCCTCTTCCTCCTCATTAAATAACAATAAATTGAGCTTTATACGATCTTTTTATCAAAAGTTTCAAAAAAAAGTATTAATTAAGACGGCCGGGAATTTTTATCGTTAAATCGATCCAAGTTAATGCTGAATAGTAAAAATTTTTCCGCCACCCTTTTAACTTAAAACAGGCCATATTGAAATAAGAAAATACTTATGCTAAATAAATAAAAAAATTTCAATGAAAAAAGTGAGTGTAAGGGCTTTTTTTTGACGGGCAGTCAAATTATTTAGAATTTTTTCCGCTTTTAAGGCTTTTGGGCCATATTCGGTTGCGGGATTTGAATTATTATTTATTAACCAGAAAGGATAACCTTAAAATGCAGATTACCTTCTACGGCGCGGTTAGGGAAGTTACAGGTTCAATGCATCTGATCGAAACCGGAAAAAATCGTATTTTACTGGACTGCGGGATGTTTCAGGGACATCGGAAAGAGAGCAATGAGAAAAACCGAACCATTCCGATCGATCCGGCGACCCTCACAAATGTCTTGCTTTCCCATGCCCACATCGACCATTCCGGCCGAATTCCGATACTGACGAAAAACAATTTCAACGGGCGTGTGTTCTGTACACGAGCCACGGCAGATGCAAGTGACTACCTCCTTAGGGATTCCGCCCATATCCAGGAGTCGGATGCCGATTATCTGAACTATAAAACCGTTCGATCATTTCTGGCCGAACTGGGCACCTCCGGTCCAAATAAAAAGATTTCAAAAAAGAAACTCAATAATATCAAGAAGGAGCTAAAAAAGGAAGGCCATCAGATTAACACCGAAAAAATCAACGAACTTCTTTTGAAATATGGTCTTGAAGGCGTGATACCGCTATACAGCATTGAAGATGCTGAACATGCCCTTAATTATTTTGAAGGATATCCCTACCGAAACTCGGCGACAATCGGAAAAGATGCCTCCTGCACGTTTTATGAAGCCGGTCATATTCTGGGGTCAGCCATATCCATCCTTAAATTCCGGGAAAACGGAAGGCAATATATCATCTGTTATACCGGTGATATCGGCAGGTTTAACAAGCCGATCATAAAAAATCCTGCCCTTTCTTTCTTAAACGACGATCTTGATGTGGATTTGATGATTATGGAAAGTACTTATGGGGACCGCGTGCACGAGCCGTTAGAGGATTTAAAGCCTAGGCTAAAAGAGATTTTTACTGAAACTTTTGAGCGAAATGGAACGGTGATTATACCCGCCTTTGCCTATGGGCGTACCCAGGAGCTGTTATATCTCATTCACGAATTGTATAATGAAGGTGAAGTCCGGCGGGTTCCGGTATTTGTGGACAGTCCGCTGGCCACCAACATTACCCGGGTCTTTGGAGAACATCCTGAAGTATATGATAACGAAACCCATGAAACCTTTTTAAAAAAAGGCAAAAATCCCTTCTTTTTTGATAAGGTTCGTTTTGTCGGCTCGGTGGAAGAATCCATGGCCCTAAACCGTGAAGAAAAACCGCATATCGTCATTGCGGCATCGGGGATGTGCGAAGCCGGCCGCGTGCTGCATCATCTGCGCCACAAAATCCACAACCCTCGTCATACGATCCTCATTGTCGGTTATATGGCTCAAAACACGCTGGGTCGCCGTATTCTCGAACAGGGCCTCGAATATGAAAAATCAGGGCGAAAAGGTTCACCACCTTTGTTAAAATTTTTAAACAAAACATATCCGCTAAAAGCCCATGTCGAAAAACTGGGCGGCTTTTCCGCACATGGCGATAAAAACGAGATGCTTCGTTTTCTCAAAGAATCGAATTTGAAAATCAAAAAGATCGCCGTTGTTCACGGCGAGGAGGATCAGTCCCTTGCATTTGCAAATCATTTGCAGGATGAAGGCTTTTCGGCAATCGTACCCCATCCGGGTGAAACGATTAGAATAGAAGCAGATTGATGATCGACGCTGCGCCACAAAATAAAGACTTCTCCTTTTTGGCTGCCTCCTTTACGGTGTTTATATGCATGCTCTTCGGCGCCAATGCCGTGGCCATTAAAATCAGCCTTGAAGGTTTGGGTGTGTTTACTACGGCAGGCATCAGATTCGGCATCGCCTCGGTGGCAATTTTTTTATGGGCTAGAATCACCGGACGATCTTTTGAAATTAAAAAAGAGCAGTTTTATCAGCTGATTGTAATCGCTATTGTTTTTACCGTCCAATTATCCCTTTTCTACCTCGGGCTCAGCAAAAGCAATGCTTCCCGTGGAACTTTGCTCGTCAATTTTCAACCTTTTTTTACCCTGTTTCTTGCACATTTTTTTATTCCCGGTGATCGGATTACCAAACGAAAAATCATGGGCATCCTGCTGGGATTTGCCGGGGTTGCGTTTGTGTTTTTGGAGAAAAAAGGGGTTGGGAGCGATTTTGAGGTCGGGGATGTGATGATCCTTGCGGCCGCCTTTCTCTGGTCCTGTAATGCAGTCTATACAAAACGGATTATTTCCGCGTTCAAGCCGTTCCAAATAGCGCTATTTCCAATGATATTTTCGGTTCCTTTCTTTTTTTTGGAAGGTGTTCTGTGGGATCATCATATGATCGCTTTTATCGATTTTAAAATTATCGGTGCCATGGTGTATCAGAGTCTGGTTACGGCATCCTTCGGTTTTGTGGTCTGGAACAGTTTGCTGCAAAGATACGGCGCCGTGGCATTGCATTCTTTTATCTTTATTATGCCCATCACCGGCGTCTTGCTGGGGGGGCTCATTTTAGGAGAACCGATAACCATAAACATCCTTATCGCCATGCTGTTGATCGTTGCCGGCATCCTGATGACCCATATTAAACAAAAGAAACCCATACCATCGCTTCCTATAGGAAAAAATATTTAGACGGTTTCAAAGAGCGACTGTTGAAAAATAAATGAGGCAGTGCTAATAATAAGTTAGGCGCTTCGCCCCAATTGGGCTCCGGCCCCTAAAGCCTACGCCCCGGAGGGAATGATGGAATTCTGGAATGGTGGAATAATGGGTTCTGTAATAATGCAATGTTGGGTTAATGGCAGAATTTGTGTGGACGATAAAATTAAAAATGGATAATATCCTTTCAAAAA
>JAOUGB010000287.1 GCA_029857875.1 Desulfobacteraceae bacterium
CGGCTCAAATAAAGACTCCTGCACTTATTATTCTTATTCGATATTTTTCGATTTTGTGATTTTGGGAACGGACCACGATAATCAGCGGTAATAACAGAAAAAGAAGCCTAAAATAGGTCCTAATATCGTCTTAAAAAACTCTTTTTGACCCCGAAAATGCAATTGATTGTTTTTGTCTAAAGAATACGTCATTTCGTAGGCTTTGCCAAGTGTTATCATTGAAGCATAACGTGAGAGATGAGCTGATCCCCCGACTTGGGGGGCATTATTCCGGATAAAATTGAAACTTATAATTTAAATGGCATTCTATGGATTCTATCATCACAAGTTAAAGTGTGAAGTCGGTTTCAACTTACCGAAAAAATTATTTAAAATGTTTTTATTCACTATTCAAGGTTTGACCCCAGTCCTGCAGGGTTACATAGCAGCTTCAATGATTCACGACTTTTTCAAGAATGCAAAAGGATTTCACCTAAAAACAAAAGTGCAGCACTTATAATGAAAGCAGCGATACCGTATATCCACCAATGTGAAGCCCATTTAGTTCGCTGTTCAATATTTAAATCTGGATGAGGACATAGTTTAAGATGAACAAAAACACTCATAAACTGCCTGAACGTAGGATCATTGTAAAATTTATCTTCACCCCACGCTAGTTTAACAAAAAGTTTGTATAAAACTGCTTTCAGAAATAAATACAACGGAATTATATTCAAAATTAAAAATATAGATTCAATTATTTGGTCTTTTGAAAAAAACATCTATTTGTATTTTGTCATTGCTAACGAAAAGCTCACCAGACACCAAGGGGCGAAAGGCCCTTGGTGTCTGGTGGAGCGACAGGTTAGAGCCCTTTTTGCATCCAAACTGTATCGAACAACTGTCCCTTTTTCCTTCCCACGCTTTTGAAACGCCCGCATTCGATAAAGCCGTTCTTTTTATGAAAATCTATGCTTCTGGGATTGAGGGAAGAGATATTAGCTAAAATATTCGTTATGCCTTTTTTCATTCCTTCTTCTTCGAGGAGGCTTAACAGCTTTGTCCCGATACCTTTCCCCGTATGATCCGGGTGAATGAAGTAGGTTATTTCTGCTGTTTTATCAAAGGTGGGCATGGGATTATGTGAACGCAGCAGTCCAAAACCAATTACCCGGCCATTTTCATCTTTTACTTTTGCTGTGGGATAACCCTTAGACATTTGTAAAAACATATCGAATGCTTCATAGGGGATTTTGGTCTCAGGATATGCTGCGAAAGAATTTTCAACGTAATGATTAAATATATCGATTATTGATTTGCGATCTTCGTTTGAAATTGGAGACATTGAATAATCCATTGTCTTTACCTTTGTGCTCTACGGAATGGGGTCGGGCCGCGCTATCTTATTAATATTTACGGATTATCCCTCCAAAAATAGGCGTTTTTAGCTCTTAAATCGCTATTTTCAGGGGTAAAATCACTGCTGTAAGGAACCTGTGCTTCACGAAGATGATATGACCCTCCGACTGCTGACCACCGATCCCTGATCTCTGACCCCTAATCCCTGTTCTCCATTCCTTGCCATTTACCTGTGTTTTTCTCTTAAACGTGTATTTTGGGCACCCAAAATGCGCTTTTAAGCCTTTTTGGGGCGTGTTTATTAAACGTATTCGTCATTATAGCAATATGTTACTGTGGCCCGACCCCCGATCTTGCATGTACGTCCCGTACTTCCACTAACCGTCACTTTTGATTCCCCTTCTGCCAATGGGGTATTTATCGGTTTTACCTACGAAAGGCAAAGCAATCATCCACGGGAGGGTGAGGCGAGACGGATCGCGGAACTGGTTCAGACCGATGGTCATTTGTTCGTGACCCTTCATTGGCTGGGACCGGTATGTTCCAAACAATCGATCCCACCATGGGAGGTTAAAGCCAAAGTTGCTATTGGTCTCAGAAGGAAAGACAGAATGGTGGACCCGGTGCATATCCGGCGTGACCACCAATAGTCTCAGTACCCGGTCAAGACCCAACGGAATAAAAAAATTGCCGTGATTAAACATGGCTGCCCCATTCAAAAGTATCTCAAATATGATAACACCGATGACAGGGGCTCCCAGCAAGGTGATGGCTCCGGCCTTGATGCCCATAGAGATGATGATCTCAATGGGATGAAAGCGCGTGCCGGTTGTAAGATCATAATCCATGTCTGCATGATGCATCATATGCAGGCGCCACAAAACAGGAAGCGCATGAAACATCACATGTTGGATGTAGATGACAAAGTCAAGGAGGATAACCGTTAAAACCAGCTCCACCCAGAGAGGCCATTGAATAAGATGAAAAATCCCCCAGCCATGACGTCCTATCCATATGGAGATGCCCACGGCCCCCGCAGGAAAGAGAAGCCTCAACAGGAAGGTGTTGATGAACACGATGCCTATGTTTGCAAACCATCGACTTTTTTTGGACGTGGACAGGGTCCGCCGGGGGACAAGAAGCTCAACGAAGCCAATGATCAGAAAAATACCACCGAAAAACGCCAATCTAATCATCCATTCATTTTTGAACACGAATTCTGTCATCTCATTTATTCCTTAAAAACCATGTTCCCCAAAGCCTGGAGGGTTTCATAAATGTCTGAGGTCCGGCAGGTTGTCATTAAATTTGCTTCTCCAACATTTTTGCGACAACTGACAGGTGGGACTTTTCTTCATCTGCTATTTTATAAAGCGCATTTTTTGAGAGGGGGTCTGAAGCCCTGTCCGAAAAGCGCAGATAAAGATCCAGTGCTTGGCTTTCCAGCATCAAAGCAAGGCTCAACGCATCCGGGATGGTTTTCAAGTGGGGTTCATTCTCTTCCAGGAACGATACCGCGTCGAATCCCCCTTCCATGGTCTGGCTTTGGATGTCCGCTTCAAATGCTTCAACATCCTGAGCCTGCGGATCAATTTCCCTTAGAAGCCGAAGGAGGCTTTTTTTATGCCCCTGTTCAGCGCCCACCATTTTTGAGTAAAAATCTGAAAGTTGAGGGTCTTTAGTCCTTGAATTGAGTCTGGCGTAAAACCTCTCCAGGGCCATTTCCATGGCGTAGGCCAACCGAATGATCTCCAGCGGTGTTTCATCTCCACGCACAAGTTCCATATTGAGTTCCACGGGCCCTTTGGCCGTGACACCATTCCAGGCTTTGATGCCCCCGGAGAGGTTGTAAACCTCCTTGAAGCCCGCCCCGGAAAGAAACTGTGCGGCAGCGAGGCTGCGGCCCCCGATTGCGCAGTATACAATTATAGGCTTACCAGGGTCAAGCTGATGCCTTTCATCTCCCAAAACAGGCAAGGGGATCAGTTTTGCCCCGGAAATATGATCTTTTTCATACTCTTGGGGCTGTCGCACATCCAGAAGCGTATAAAATCCTTCCTTGTTTTCAGCCATGTATTGCTTGGCCGCATCGCTGTCCATGGATCGGACCGGTGTAAAAAGCTTTTTTAAATTGATCATGACCACCTCCAAAATCATAAATGAAAACCTTTGGGGAAATCGGGGCCGTTGGTGAAAGATTGACAGAATTTCTCCTGATCACATAAACTTTTCAACTTTTCACCAACGTCCCCATGTCCTGAAATCATCACAAGTTAGAATGTGAATCCAATTTTAACTTGCTGAAAATATTTTTATTCACTGTTCAGGATTTGAGCCCATTCCCTTCCCCATTCCCACCCATTCCCAAAAAAGATGGGTCCTTTGGGCCCGGATTCTTATTTAAGAAATTTAGCAGGCAAGGGGGGATCGGCCGTTATTCCTTTGCCGGGCATAATCATCAGAGTTGATGTCCCATGGGCTAGGACCTTGCTGTTTTCATCGGTCACCCGGGCTTCGGCGTATCCAAGTGTTTTTCCATGTTTGATTTGATGGCCTCTGGCAATCAACCTGCCTGACATCGCCGGTGCGAGATAATTCAGCTTTAAATCAACAGAGGTCGCTCCCGCGTTTTGATCTTCAATCTCATAAAAAAACGCCCAGAATGCAGCTGCGTCGATGATCGATGCAAAGACTCCGCCGTGAACAAGCCCGAACGGTTGCAAATGCTTTTGATCCAAATCGATTTCAACAACCGAAAACCCCATACCGATATCGAGGATTTTCATGGCAAGCAGTGAGAAATAGGGAGAACTATTCACAAATTCTTTAATTCTTTTGACATATTCCGGATTCGGTTTTTTCATGAATGCCTCATTTGTTTAAAAATTAGGGACGTATCCCTTCTGCTATACTCATTCCGACTTTTCCCCCTGATTTCCTAAGCTGTTTAAATCAAAAATATCATTTTCGATCTTTTCTCTACGACTGTCCTTACGGCCCCGGCTTGCCAATTTGCTGACCGCAGAAGGGCATAAACTCAGCATGCCGGCAACATTTGAACCGCTGATTGACAATTTGTCTACTGCCATAGCGCAAATGATCGACCGCGCACGCGCAACGGTTCTTTGCCTGCTTGAACTTGCTAAAAGACTCGGATCGATTTCAAAATGATCAGCAACCGCAGCGATGAGTTTGTCAAGATTCAAACCTTTTG
>JAOUGB010000288.1 GCA_029857875.1 Desulfobacteraceae bacterium
GGTATAAGCCATAATAATACCTCCTTTCATATGAGCGCAAATAAAATGGGAAAAAGATAAACATCCTCAATAAATCAGCATTTTATTTGCCGTCATTTAGGAATAAACATATACTTATTTTGTATCCCTTCCATCAAAGCGTCTTTTTTAATATTTAATTACCAAAAACACATTGTCAAGCAACGACTCGACATTCAATTAAAAAGGCCAGAATTTATTATCAAACCAGATTTTTTCCAATAAGGCCTTGTCGATATCCATCAGCATGCTCAAATGTTCGCGCTCCCAGCCTGCAAGCCATTCATACAGGGCTTTGGCTTCTGGATCGGAGGCATTTTGGGCGCTCTCGGAATAGAGTTTTACCGCGCGTTCCTCCATGGCGATGCCTGCAGAGATCGCGGCTGCTTCAAAACCGGCCGCCGAGATTTTCTCCTTGATTTCTCGTGTCAAGACCTTGGATGCAACGCTGCTAGTGTCTTTTTCATAAATATCGCCGGAGATAAATTTTTTATCTTTATGATATGCCTTGAACTGCTCGGATAGCGTTTGGATGTGTTTTTGTTCTTCCTTGGCCAGCATGTCAAAAACTTCCTGCACCGACTTGTTTTCAGCTTTTTCGGCAATGTTTTCATAAAATGCTTTGCCCCTTCGTTCCAGCAAAATCGCCTGCTTTAATATATCCAGCATGGTGCTTTCTTCCATTGCGTTCTCCTTTTCAATCTGTTTTTAAATTCATTCCCTCAAGTTTCCCACTCTTAATATCCAAAAATACCTATAAAACGGAGCAAGCCGCGATTTTTTTCGAGTTCGAAACGTAAGTCATTTTCAATATTCGAAACTGGGGATGTTGTTGGGTGATTTGTTGCGGGTCATGGGTGCCATCACCACCCGACCGGGCAATTTAAGCGTTTTAAGTTTAAAAGATTTAAGCAGGTCTTTAACATTCATGATGGTCATCTTTTTAAGATTTGCACGACATCAACGCCTGAAATGATGGTTTTATTTTTCGGCAAGAATCTTTCGCAACACATATTGAAGAATCCCGCCATTGACAAAGTAGTCGACGTCTATTTCTGTATCGAGTCGGGCGATAACCTCAAAAGAAATTTCTTTTCCGTCCGATTTAACCGCTTTTACGGACAGTTCCTTTCTCGGGTGAATATCTGCGATGCCGTCGATGAAGAAGGTTTCCGAGCCTGTCAGACCCAGGGTTTCCAGATTCTCATTTTCTTTAAACACCAGGGGCAGTACCCCCATTCCGACCAGGTTGCTCCGGTGTATCCGTTCAAACGATGTCGCAATCACCGCTTTTACACCCAGAAGGGCCGTTCCCTTGGCGGCCCAGTCCCTGGAAGAGCCAGTGCCGTATTCCTTGCCGCCCAAAACCACCAGTGGTTTTGATTCCTGAATGTATTCCATGGCCGCATCGTAGATAAACATTTCCGTTTTGTCCGGGAACTTGAGCGTAAAACTTCCCTCCTTAGGGGATACCAGTTTGTTTTTAATGCGGATATTACCAAACGTTCCCCGCATCATGACCTCGTGATTCCCCCTTCGCGAACCATACGAGTTAAATGCTTCGGGAACGACATTTTCACTGATAAGATACTTTCCGGCAGGATACTCGGCGGGTATGGCGCCCGCGGGAGAAATATGGTCTGTTGTCACCGAGTCTCCTAACAGTAACAGCACGCCGGCATCCGCCACATCCGAAGTTTTGAGCTGATTCAAACTGAAATTTTCAAAAAAAGGGGGTTTTTTGATGTAGGTGGACTTGGGATCCCACTCGAACGTTGTACTTTCCGCAACACTCAAAGAATGCCAGAATCGATCTCCGTCAAAGATCTTACCGTACTCCTCTTTGAAGAACTCGTTTTTAACGTGTTTTTTGACCAGACGGTCAATTTCATCATCACCAGGCCAGATATCCTTCAGATAGACCGGCTCTTTGTCTCCATCGAATCCCAAGGGCTCCATGGTTAAATCGATATCGACCCTTCCGGCAATGGCAAACGCCACCACCAGCAGAGGGGATGCCAGATAATTGGCTTTGATACTCTGGTGGATTCTGGCCTCGAAATTTCGGTTTCCCGACAGAACCGAAGCCACGATCAGTTCGTTTTCAGCGATGGCCCTTTCAATTTCCGGATGCAAGGGGCCGCTGTTTCCGATACAGGTGGTACATCCAAAAGCCGCCAGATGAAAGCCCAGCGTCTCCAGGTAAGGGGTCAGGCCGGCGGCTTCCAGATATCGAACGACCACTTTGGACCCCGGCGCCAGGGACGTCTTCACATAATCCGGAACCTTCAATCCCTTATTGACAGCATTTTGAGCCAGAAGCCCTGCACCAATCAGGACAGAAGGGTTCGAGGTGTTCGTGCAGGACGTGATGGCAGCGATCACAATGCTTCCGTTGCCGATGCTTGCTTCTTTTCCGTTGATATTCACCGCACACTTTTTAGCATCAATGGGTTTGCAGGACGACGGCTTGGCGGTCCGGCAACCCGATTCATCGTGAAATGTGGACAGAGCGCTTATTTCCGCATCTCGGTCATATTCACATCCTATAACCTCGGCAAATTTGCCTTTTAAATCCTGCAACTCGATTCGGTCCTGGGGTCTGGCCGGACCGGCCAGCGAAGACTTTACCGTGGAAAGATCCAGCTCGATCACTTCAGAGTATTCCGGCGCTTCATCGCCGGTGCAAAAAAGACCCTGGGCGCGGGTGTATGTGTCCGTAAGAACGGCTCGATCTTCTCGATTCGTGAGTCTAAGATATTCCACGGTTTTCTCGTCCACCGGGAAAAAACCCATGGTGGCACCGTATTCAGGGGTCATGTTTGCAATGGTGGCCCTGCCCGGAATAGTGAGCTTCTTCATCCCCGGGCCGAAATATTCGACAAACTTTTCAACCACCTTGTGTTTTCTGAGAAGTTCGGTGATGACCAGTACGAGGTCGGTAGCCGTAACCCCTTTTTCGAGTTCGCCCACCAGCCGAACACCAACGACCTGGGGAATCGACATGTAATAGGGTTGTCCCAGCATGACGGCTTCTGCTTCGATGCCGCCAACCCCCCATCCCACCACACCGATGCCGTCAATCATGGTGGTATGTGAATCGGTTCCGACCAAAGTGTCGGGATACGCTGCCCACCCGTCGTTTTGTTTTTGGGCCATCACCACATGGCCGATATACTCAAGGTTCACCTGGTGGCATATTCCGGAATTCGGCGGAACGACTCTGAAATTATCAAAGCTTTTTTGAGCCCATTTTAAGAGTGCATATCTTTCCCCGTTTCGCTCGTATTCTTTGGCGACATTCTTTTCCAGAGAATCTTTTGTGCCGTAGTGGTCCACCTGCACGGAGTGATCAACAATCAGATCTACCGGAACCAGGGGATTGATCTTCATGGGATCTCCGCCAAGATCTTTGACCGCATCCCGCATGGCAGCGAGATCGACCACCGCCGGCACACCGGTAAAATCCTGCATCAGCACACGGGCCGGATGAAACGGAATTTCCACGGGCTGGTCATATCGCTTTTTCCACCGCGCAATATTTATAAGATCTTCTTTCGTCACCGTCCGACCGTCCAGTTTTCTTAACAGGTTTTCAACCAGGATTTTAATTGAAAACGGAAGCCTTTTAATATCGGCGATTCCTTTTTTCTCCAACAGCGTGATATCCGCGATACTGTAATCTCTCCCATTGACTTCTATCTTTTTGATAAATTCGTTTTTGTCCATGACTGTCCCTTTTTCCAATATCCTTTTGTTGAATGTATGTTAATTTTCTATTTGGTTCCTTTTAAAAAAACCATGTCCTATGACCTTCAGGTATGATCAAACTTTTAAATGCATATCGTTTTATCCTGAACCTCAGGTGTCAATAGACCCCCCTCACGTAAATCCCGATCCGGCGGTGCAGGTGTAGCAGTGGTCAGCCGTCGCAATATGATTGCCGGGTTCCGGAGGTCCGGGCATTTCAGATATATGGATTTTACACCCGCCCATAAAAAGTCCCCTGGCAAGATTAAAGTCACAATCATAAAGATAGCCGTCCCAGGAAACTGAGACCAGTGACCGGCACATCAAACCGTCCACTGCGCAGGCATTGAAGCTTGAATAAAGTTTCTTCACATAACTATCCAGATTGTCTGTTTTGATCAGCCATTGGCGAAATCTGCCTAAAGGAACATTGGCAAAATTATAAAGATTGTTAAACACAATCCCCCATTTTCTTTTCAGAACCTGACGAAATCTTTTTTCTGTTTGTGCCTGATCTGGCGGTAGAAATGCGCCGGTGGGATTGGCAACCAGATTCAGTTCAAGGCCGGAATCATCATGTCCGTATCCCATGGCGTTCAGTTTTTTAAGGCCATCGATACTCATTTGAAATATACCTTCGCCCCTTTGTGAATCCACCTGAATTTCATTTAAAGAAGGAAAAGAGGCCACAATGACCACGCGTTTTTCGCTTAAATTTTTCATGAGATGGTTTCTTTTACCATCATTTAACACCGAAAGATTCGAACGAAGCATAATCCGGG
>JAOUGB010000289.1 GCA_029857875.1 Desulfobacteraceae bacterium
TCGTATCCCGAGATCTTTTTCCACAGAAAATAGCGACTTTTCTGTCCAAAGTCTTGCATACTCCTCACCAAAGTCACAACAGAACCCCGCATCTACGGAAACAAAGTCAAGCACCGTAAACGCATCTACGCCTCTCTGTCCCACCCAGGCCCAGGTTCCCCGGCACTTGCTCAGTGCATCCTTAAGCCGGGACAGATTTTTTATCATCGTTCATTTCCACCGGGAAAATCCAATTCGAGGTATCCACAAGACCATTTTGCACAAACCCGTCTATTAATTTAGCATGTTTGAAAGCTATTTTACCGGCCATCAGCATTTTAAGACTGCCTTTGCCGTGAAGGTACGACTGGACCCTATTGGGTCCGGTGAAGTAATGAAATTCTTTTGTCAGCGCGCCTGAACGGGAAGTGTCGGCCAGTCCCCGTTTCACCCGCTCCACGATCGTATATGCCGTCTCTTCATCGAAATACACCAATAGTTCTTCGAAAACTTCTGCAAAACCGGCTGAAAGGGACAAGTATACTGCCAAGCAGCGCCCTGCGTAGATTTTCTCCTGGAATGGATAAAGGTTATCTGATTGGCGTTCAAAGTGAACCGCAAGGCCTTCCTCGGCCTCCCTGTATCCTGCCGTGCCCATGGAAAAAATACCCCATGGAAAGCTAGAACCATTGTGAATACGAACGGCATGAACATCGATCTCATGTACCAGAAGACGTTTTACTTCCTGGGGTGCAAAAAAGGCATTTCGATTTAGATGAATTGTGCGAGAAACGCTGTCCACCGAAATTTTTGTGGCCATGGAAGAAACCAGCTTAATATCCATGGGAATACCAAGTTTTTCTAAGCGAGTCTTGAGTAACCTTGCAAAGTCCTTTGCTAAAAAGTTTCGCTCAGGAGGCGTAACATTTGAAAGTCTGTCCAGAACCCGACGAGCCTGCCGGGCGTCTTCAGCGGTTGGGGCGCCGAAGATCTCAATGGCAAACCGGGTAAATTTTTCGCTGCCAACCGTAGCGAACATATTTTTAGTCCTGTCCAGCTCAAGCTGTTTTTCCCGGTAGATTTCGACGACTTCATCCGGAGCATCCATGGATTCAAGAGGCAAAATCGGCTTAAAGTCAGTCCAATTTGAAGATGCGTTTTTATATTTAAACGCAGGAGATTTTTTCTTGTTAGAAAAACGAGGGTGCAAAAAAGCTTTTTTTTCCTCGAGTAAGTTTGCCGGCTTCACCACCTGACTCAGGGGGAGTTGTTGCAATAAACTTCTAAGCTTCTTATCCGTGGCATTCATCGAAATCGGACTATCGCTGATCGATGGGAATATAATCGGTTTGGGTAGGTCCGATGTAAATCTGGCGAGGTCGTCCAAGCTTCCATTTGGGATCATCGAGACTCTCTTTCCATTGAGCAATCCAGCCCGGCAACCGGCCGATGGCGAACATGACCGTAAACATGTTGGTGGGAATGCCCATGGCTCGCAGGACTATACCGCTGTAAAAATCGATGTTTGGATACAGGTTGTATTCAGTGAAATAATCATCTTTTAATGCCGCTTCTTCAAGCTCTTTGGCAATATCGAGTAACGGATCGTTAATTTTGAGTTTAAAAAGAACCTTGTCGCACATCTTTTTCATGATTCTGGCCCTCGGATCATACGCCTTGTAAACGCGATGTCCAAAACCCATGAGGCGGAAAGGATCTTTTTTATCTTTGGCACGTTCAATGGCCCGGCGATAGTTGCTGCCGTCTTTTTGAATATCGGAAAGCATTTCGATGACCGCCTGATTGGCTCCCCCATGCAAGGGACCCCATAGGGCCGCAATACCGGCGGAAATCGCCGCATATAGATTCACTCTCCCACTTCCCACCAGCCTTACCGCTGAGGTAGAACAGTTCTGCTCATGGTCGGCGTGAAGAATCCAGAAAACATCCAGCGCCCTTACCAGGTCCTCATCAATGCGATAGGGCCTGACCGGCGTATCGAACATCATGTTCAGAAAATTTGCACAGTATTTCAGGTCAGGTCGAGGATAAACAACTTTATGCCCTCTCGATATCTTATAGGACATGGCAGCCATGGTCCGAACTTTTGATAATAAGCGGGTAACGGTGATATTAATCTCCTCTTCAAGGGTCTGAAGCTCTGGATAAAAGCTTCTTAAAGCATTCACCATGGAAGAGAGTATTCCCATGGGATGCGAAGCCCTGGGAAAGTTCTGATAAAAAATCTGCATGTCTTCATGCACAAGTGAGTTGTCATTAAACAGAACCGACATGTTGTTGAGTTCTTGTTTGGTGGGCAGCACACCGTTAATTAACAAATAGACGGTTTCGAGAAAACTCGAATGTTCAGCCAGTTGTTCCACCGGGATACCGCGATATCGCAAAATTCCTTTTTCACCATCCATGAACGTAATAGAGCTGGTGCAGCTGCCGGTGTTGGCGTATCCCGGATCCAGGGTAATTAGGCCTGTCATTGGGCGAAGGTTTGAAATGTCGATGGCCTTTTCGCCTTCACTGCCGGTAACAATTGGAAGTTCATATGTGTTGCCTTCAAATATAAGTTTAACCGTATCTTCCATATCCCACCTCTGTGTTTCAAATAATTGATTACTGTTTAATATTTCCAGTTTGAACAAAGTAACTTACCTCCTATGAGACCAGCACGTTGGCTTGCCAATAAACTGCGCAAAAATCATACGTCTGAACAGTACGAAAGGTTTTTATAAGGACTTGCGGAATTGACACATCCCCATTTATTGAGACGGTGTTAATTTGAAAAAACTTCTTTATACATGAATCTCATTATAACGTCAAGAAACCGTTGAAAAATATTTAAAAACTATCATTTACATATGCCCTTGGGATATGATAAATTTATTATTCAAGTTTTATACTCGATGATTGTGAAAAATCCTTTGAAGCACCGAGCCCAAAGAGATTCTGTCATTACACATCCTTTATCCTGCATTTTGTATGAGGCGGCATTATGTCTTTTAAAGAAAATCTTTTGAAAAAAATCAACATAGACAAAATGGGGCGCCAGGTCATTGCTTCCATCGGTCCCGTAGACAGTGGTCGCAAGATAGACAAGAACATTATGCGCAAACTTCTCGATCTATCCGATTATACTTACAAAAGAAAACGGGATCTCGATCTTTACATCGAGGATATCGATGCCGAAAAGACCCGGATTCTGGTGCTCGATAATGATCTGGCCATTTACAATACGTCTGTCTATGATGTGGCCATGCGCAAAAGTCCCACTGTCAAAGAAATGATGAATCCTTTCAATGTGGTCAAAATATTAAAAGATACCGACGTGGTCATCAGCAAAAAGGAAGATTCTGTTAAGATTGTTCTACAGGAATGTATCGCCAAACTGAACCTATCCTTTAACGCATCCGATCTCGATGAAATCGCCAAGGACGGCTTGGCGTCTTTTGAAAATGGATACTCGGACGGCGTCATTGAAAGCCTTGATTTTTTTGCAGAAATTTTACATTACGAAAACCCGCCCAGAGCCTTTAGAGTCGGCCACCACAAGATTACCGGGGCGTTGGTCAAAAAAGAGAACGGGGAAGAAATGTTCGGCCCCATGGTCCTTTACAGTATGATACACAACACTCTAAAATTGATCGATCAGCAGATCGGCAGTTTTGATAGAGAAAAGATAAAATTTGTTCAGCACGTTGCCGCAGGAACGGAGAAGGCCTCGGCAGAAGGCTCGGATGTTTTTCAATATCTTAAAACGGCTGCATTAAAATTGGGGTCTGTTTGATAATTGACAACACATATTATTTCCGGTATCGATTTTTTATGTGGGAATAAATGAGGATTAGGGAGAAATGAAAAAACAAATTGTGACCTCAGGGACATCTGTTATTAGTCAGAAAATAAATGAAAGCCTTGAAGCCTATCTGGGGAGCTGTGTAGGGATCACTCTGATTGATCGCCAGGCAAATGTGGGAGGATTGCTCCACCTTCTCTTGGCCGAGGCTACAGGGATGGATGTGTTTTTTCAACCTAAAAGTTATGCGAGCACCGGCATGCCATATTTTATAAAAGAATTGATTGATGCGGGTGCTTCAAAAGAGAGGCTGGAAGCATGTGTGGCCGGAGGTGCTCTGATCGGGCCCTTGTCAGATCAAGACTTGTCTTTAGATATTGGAGGACGAACAGCCGAAGTGGTTCAAGTGTATCTTGAGAATCAGGGGATTCCAATCATTGAAAGTGAAACCGGCGGATATTCTGGGCGCAAAATGGGCCTTAATCTTTATCACTGGAACACGACCATTGAACCTACATGGCAAATTGAAAGGCCGTCAACGAGCCCTTTTCAAACCGATGTTGTTTTCAATATTGATGAAGCGATTCAGAGAATTAAGCCAATACCTCAGGTGGCACTCAAGGTCATCCGTATGATACACAGAGATGATTATACAATGAAAGAGGTTGGGAGTGAAATCCGTCAGGACCAAGTGATCAGCGGAAGAGTTTTAAATCTTTGCAACTCAACTGTCATGGGACTAAAA
>JAOUGB010000291.1 GCA_029857875.1 Desulfobacteraceae bacterium
TACGGCATTATGTTATCACAGAAAAATCAAACACTTGATAGTATGACGTTATTGCAGCTATCTCAGATTTGTAGCTTTATCTCAAAACCCAATATGTTATGGTGTGCATAAAAAAGAAACGTGTGGAATTGAATCGATTATCCACACTTTTTAATGAATTAACTTGATTGAATAATGACAGCTTCGGGAGGCCGACAATGGAAAGTGTTTACCGGTTATCTTTTATTTGGCCCAACTCGGGAAAAATCCGGGTTAAGTCGAATTCAGCCCAATAGGCACATTGGGACCGAGTAGACATTCAACATAGTGTTGTTTTTTAGCATCTTGATCGCCGAAAACAGGATGCAGGTTTATATCTGGAGAGTACTTACTTGCGGGAACTTTGCGACCCAGCGCTTCAGCCATCGCTCTTACATGGTGAGGACCGGCGCCACAGCAAATACCGATATAATTAACTCCCATGTCCCGTGCTTTTACGGTAAAATTCGCCATTTCAAACCGGGTTAACAAAAAAGGATCCAGCGCTACCGGGAATGCGTTTTTGGAATTCTCCAATCTCAGATCAAAAAAACAAGGTTCTTTCGGCGTTGTTCGATAGGGAACCGGCAGTACGGCCACATGGCCTTGAACTTTATCTCTAACTCTTTGAACAATCGGCATGAGGGTTTCAGGACCTCGGCCACAGTTAAGACCGACAACGTCGGCACCATTTTTTTCCAGTATTCTGCAGGCTTCCTCCCAGTTATATCCGTCGCAGCTTTTTTCATGAACCGTTGTGAATGTAATCACGGCCGGGAATCCAGCGTCCTTTATAACTTCTAACGCAATAGAGGCTTCACCCAAGTGGCTAAACGTTTCAGCAATAATGAAGTCAGCGTTTTCACGAGAAGCCCAATCAACTTGTTCTTTGAAAATGGATCTAACAATTTTTTCTGATTTGGTCGGATCGTTATGATTAAATTCCCAAGTGTTGGATAAATTTCCGGCAACAAGAGCGCCACCTTTTTGGGCCACTTCTTGCGCCAATGATATGGATTTGAGATTAAGTTCTTCAAGCCTGTCTTCTTTGTCGATGGCTTTTAACTTTGACCGGTGAGCATAATAAGTGCAGGCCACAATGACATCGGAACCAGCCATTAAAAATTCGTAATGAAGTTCCTTGACTGCCTCCGGATGCTCCAAAACAACTTCTGGCACAAAAGGTCCGGCTTTTAAATATCCCCTTCTTTCCAACTCAAAGATATAACCTTCAGCCACCAAGACGACGCCCTTTTCCAGTCGTTCGATTAGCGATTCTTTTTTATTGCTCATGATTGCTCCTTAATATTTCTATTAACTATTGAAAACTTATCAAATGTTCATTCTTAATGTCAAATTGAGTATTTTCTTTTAAGTTGAAAAACTCGCCGATAGCTGAATTATTACCACAAGTTTTCAGTTGGAAAATTCATTTCTTCAATAAAGCTGTCGAAAAAATCGGCATGTCCTGAGAGTTCCAGGTGTTCCAGATCTGCTGCAATTTCAGCGGATCTTTCCCAGTAACGTTTTGATAAAAGGATCATGTTTGCGCCGGTCGACGCTGCATTGCCGAGGGATATTATTTTTTCCGGGTTTACCTTGGGCAGCAGACCGATGCGCATGGCGCTGAGAGGATGGACATAGTTGCCTAGGGCGCCGGCCAAATAGACATCATCGATATCTTCAATGCCGGCCCCCATTGTTTTTAAAAGGATTTTAATACCGGAAGCGATGGCGGCTTTGGCAAGTTGCAGCTCTCGGATATCTTTCTGGGTCAGCACGATGGGTTTGCCGTCAAGGCTGTCCCGGGGAGACGCTAAAAGAAAGTCATGGATTTCATTTTCTTGGGTTTGAATCACTCTTGCAGTCATAGAATTTCTTTTTTTGTGCTGATCGGGCGGACAGATCAGACCTTCCGGGCTTATAATACCATGGTGCAGCAACAAGGCACCTATGTCTACCAGACCGCTGCCGCAAAGCCCTTTTGGTTTTATGTTTCCGATGACATTGTAGAAAATGTCGTTTTCTTCAAACCGAAGACTCTCAATGGCGCCTGCCTTGGCAATCATTCCGTGGGAAATTCTCGCTCCTTCCAGTGCCGGACCCGCTGCGGCACTGCAAGTAAGCATTCTGTTTTTATTTCCCAGGAAAATTTCGCTGTTGGTTCCTAAATCCAAACCCAGCACCAGCTTGTCGTCCTGCTCGGCTGCACCGGATGAAAGAATAAAACCAATCAGATCGCCGCCGATATATCCTGATTTGGCAGGCATCACGTAAAGCATGGCATCGGGGTGCATTCTAAGGCCTACATCCCGGGCGTGAAATGTCATGCCTTCTGTGATTAAGGGCGTAAAAGGGGCTTCGGCAATTCCGCTGGGATCCAAGCTCAGCATAAAATGCTGCATGGTGGTATTTCCGGCAGCGACTGCAACCAGTATATCTTTCAGTTTTAGCCTAAAGGATTCAACCAGGCGTTTGGTAATGAGGTTCAGATCGCTTACCAAAAGTTTTTGCAAATGAACAAGACGTTTGGGGTGTCCTTTTATATATTGAATGCGGCTGATAACGTCGGCCCCGTATTTTCGCTGCGAATTGAACCTGGAAATTACCGCCACTTCCTGGCCTTCTATCAGGTTTACAAGTTTGCCCACCAATGTGCTGGTTCCCAGATCAAATATCAGACCGAATACGCCGCCAATACTATCTCGGGACTGCCATTCCAGCAGACAGTTGTTATGGATAATCGCCGCTCCGTCGAAATTGGTGGTCCTTAAGTTTTTATAAAGGTTAGAGAGGCAGCGATAGGTTGTCTTTAAGTCTTGAAATTCAGGGCTTAACTCATCTCTAATGCGATGCACGTCGGAAAGAGAGTTTTCAAGGCTTGGCGGCGGAATGGTTACCAGACGTCTTTCAACGAGGGGGTCAAGCTCTAAAGGAGGCATATGTCCATGTTTCAGAATCTGAAAAAATTCCGTCTCTCCATTCAGTTCTTCGGTATAGATTGCAAGATTTTTGCGAATCTTGGTGCGACATGCCAAACGAACTCCTTGCTCCAATTCGTCAGGATCCAAAAGCTCTATGGTTTCTTTTGAAGGCCTGCCAAGGGGGGTAATCACCCTTATTTTGCACTTTCCGCATTTACCGAGACCGCCACAATCCCCTTCCAACTCGATTTCCGTATTCTGAAGTGCATTCCAGACGGTCTTGCCCCGCTGGACTTTAATCCAGACATCATCCGGTAAAATATTCAGCCATACCGCTTTTTTTATTAGTTTTTTAAGCAGCTTCCTTTTATTTAGCTCCTTTTGCATGAGATTGTAATTTCTCTTAATCGTCAAAGCTGCTTTTACTCGGGCTGTGAACTCAATCCTCTTTATCGGTTTGGTTATAAAATCTGTGACGCCGGATCTGAAACTTTTTTCAAGTGCTTTATCTGCATCTAAGACTTCCCCTGTCATCATCAGGATAGGTATATGGGCAGTACTTTTGTTCGCTCTCATCTTCTGTGATACGTCATAGCCCTTCATCCCCGGCAATTGAATGTCAAGCACTACAAGATCGGGGAGAGTCTTTTGCATCATCTTCAGGGCCTCTTCGCCTGAACCGGCAGTTTGAATATTCCTATAACCGTCCTTAGCGAGCATATTTTTGATCAATTCTTGAACGACAGGATCATCGTCCACGATAAGGATTTTCATTCTCACCAAGTTTTTCATAAAAGTTGCTCCTATCAGACATTTTAAAAATTAGTGCTCCTTTGTACACAGTTTGAGCAGGTTTGCTGTTAACTCGGAATAATCAGCGTCGATCACCATTGGTTTGAGATCCAAAAGTCGTGATATATCGTGCACATTCGGTATAACAGTGTCAGGATCAAGTGGCTGCCGAATGTAGGCCAGCCGGGTGTAATGCTGAAAGCAACTTTCCCGCATCAAAGGATCATATAGCTCAAGCGGTTGAATGCAATATTCAAAAAAGTTCAAAATAAGGTCTTTTTCAATAAAATATGTCCCGGCTGCTTCATCGATAAGAGCATGGAAACGTCTGCTTCCCAATAAAATCTCATAACAATGCTCCCCTGGGACTCTGGGAATGCCCATCTCATAAAGATGGTCGTCCAGGTCCGGATAACACCGTCCATACACACACAGAATTTCATCCCCTGCCTTTTTAGCCAGATGGATTTGGTGCAGTATTTCCTCTTTCAGCTTTTGAGGATAATTATGCAGATAAGGGGTGATATAGGTGATGGCGACATTTTGGTGAAAACGCTTCGGTTTAATTTGTCTGAGTGCATCCCGAAAAACACCACATGCAATGATGCGAATAGACATTTTGATTTCCCCGTTTGAGTTATTTATTTGAGCCCTCGGGGTGTTTTTCTTCTGAATCCTTAAATATAGCGGAATGGATGATCTTTTTTTAAATCGGATGCTGTTTGAGTGGCTTAGGGATCGTTAGAAAGAACAGGCGCATGCCGAAATCGTATCTTTAAAAGAAATTTTAAGATGGT
>JAOUGB010000290.1 GCA_029857875.1 Desulfobacteraceae bacterium
GATCCTGCAAGTCGTGAACATTGGGGTTCAAATCATCAGTACGATTCCTGAAATATCATCTATAGATCACAACCGCAGCCAAACCACCGATAAGAGAATAATCACAGCAAATACCAGAGCTGAAATCAAAATGCATATCACATTATCGTCTGCCCATCTAAAATTGAATATATCACAACAATTTGGTATGTATAAAAAAGGATTTTATGGCAGGCTGACATAAATTTTTCATAAGCATAATTTTGAGATACCTTTATGACATATCTTATTCTCATATGAAAATAGATACTTGCAAACTATCTACAATCGGGTTTCTTTTTTAAGGAAAAAATTGAGGTAACGATTTGGGTTGCGAATCTTCAATTTTGGGTGATTCACGATTGAGGCAAGAAATCATGGTCCGGCGAACATATTATGAAATGTATTGTACGGCAGCATTTTTCTGAAAAGATAACCTATTGCTCAACTGAACCAGATCCCTTTGCCCTTTTCCCCAAAATCGAATTGATTTGACATACATTAGAAAATATTAAATAATACATCTATTCAATCTCATTCCAGTATTCAGCATCATTCCTGAAGCGATTTGATTCATCGGCACCTCTTCAATGCGTGTTGAAATTGATAGGCCATAGCGTATTGATTTTATCCTGCTAAAAACACAATAAAACGAACTGAAACATAACCAAAGCAAGGGATAAAACCTTTATTAAACCACTAAAGGTTCATCCACTGTTTTAAAATATACGAAGGTGATGGTCTTTGTTTTTACAGCAAGTGGGGGTTTCCTAATGGTCAAAAAGCCAACCTGTGAAGAATTGGAACAAAAGGTTCAAGAATTAGAGAAAGAAACTCTTAGAAGCAAGGAGTTGGTGGAGGTGCTTGGAAAGAGTAAAGAACAATATCATGATCTATACGAGAATGCACCAAATGCATATTTCTCTGTCAGCGCTGAGGATGGATCCATTTTGAGGTGCAACACTGCAGCTTTGGAGTTACTCGGATATGACAGGGATGCTTTAATGGGAATGAAGGTTTTCGACCTTTATGCTGATAATCCTCATGGAATATCCAAGGCCCAAGAGGTTTTCAAACGTTCCAAGAAAGGGGAATCAATACGAGGCGTCGAGATGCAGATGAAACATAAGGACGGGTATCCCATTTGGATAAACCTTTTAGTTGAACCGGTAAGGTATCGTGATGGGAATATTATTGAAAGTCGCTCGATAGTGATAGACATCACAGAGCACAAGCGGGACGAGAAGGAGTTGCAGAAGAAGACCCATGACCTTGGCGAGCGGGTCAAAGAATTGAATTGTCTTTATAAAGTTTCACAACTTATGGGAGAATCTGGCAGACCAACGGACAAAATTATCGAGGATTGTGTTAATTTGATCTCCACCTCATGGCAATATCCAGACATCACTTGTGCCAAAATTACATTTGAGGGGAAGGAGTTTGTCACGACTAACTGGGAAGAGACTATATGGAAACAGTCTGTTGATATAACGATTGGAACTGAGAAAGTAGGGAACATAGAAGTTGCTTACTTGGAAGAAAAACCTGATATTGATGAAGGACCGTTCTCAAATGAAGAGAGGGACTTGATAGAGGCTCTTGAGAGACTTTTGAAAGATTTTACCAAACGTAAGCGGGCGGAGCATGCTTTGGTCTTTCGCTCAAAGGAACTTCAGAGAGCCCAGCATCAACTGGAGGAATTATTTAAAATATCACGGCAGGTGAGTGCAAAGAACACTCTTCCAGAGATCATTGATTACATCCATGAAATCGCCCGAAAAATTTTCCCCGAATCAGCCTCACTAATTTTCCTATTGGATCCAGGAGGCCAGAATTTTCTAAATTTGGAAGACTGCAACCCCACTGTAATGGAGTCATTTTTGCAGGTGCAGCAGGAAATCGAGCAAGCCGGATTAATTCCGGAATTTATCCAGTATCTGCAAAAAATCAGGAGCCCTCACGTTATCGATTCTGAAAACACCAGTGATATTCCTCAATTTTTCAATACTATTACAATGAAATATCCGAAATGGTTTGGCCTTGACATTTCCATACCCCAACAATGCATCGGCTATTTCGTGCTGGCTTTATCAGCTTCCCAAGAGTATTCTCGTGAGGATATACACTTTTTCTTAACTCTATTCAGGCAGATCGCCGGGCATATTCGTCATTTGATTACTCATGAAAATGAAATCAATAACCTCCGGAATAGAGTTACTGAGCGAACCTCCCATGGTAAAATCATTGGTCAGGGCGAAGAGATGCAAAGGATTTATGAACTGATCGATTTGGTCTCTACTTCTGACGCGACTGTATTAATTACCGGCGAGAACGGCACTGGAAAGGAGCTGGTCGCCCAAGCCATCCACCGGCAGAGTCATCGAAAAGACGGTGCCTTTGTGGTAGCCAACTGTTCAGCCTATTCGCCAGCCTTGTTGGAGAGCGAACTTTTTGGACATGAGAAAGGCGCCTTTACGGGTGCCATCAAGAGAAAACTTGGTCGCATTGAGCGGGCTCAGGGCGGCATTCTGTTTTTAGATGAAATCGGTGACATTGCCCCTGCCACCCAAGTCCTTTTGCTCAGATTTCTCCAGGATCATTGTTTTGAAAGAGTCGGCGGGGAGGAAACTTTGGAGGTCGATGTACGGGTACTGGCTGCCACCAATCGGGATCTGGGCAAGGAAGTTGAAGCGGGACGATTCAGAGACGATCTGTATTACCGGTTGAATGTCATCACCCTCCAACTACCGCCATTGCGCGACCGCAAAGAAGACATCCCTCTACTCTGCAACCATTTTCTCGAAAAATACAATTTGAAAGAGAACAAAGATATTAAGTCTTTTTCCCCCGATGCCATGCAAGTCCTGATGGATTACGAATGGCCCGGCAATGTTCGTCAGCTTGAAAACAGTGTCAGTCATGCGGTTATCCTTGCTCAAAGCAAGTTTATCGAGAGGAGGCATCTGCCCAAATTCCTCAAACAAACTGTCTTCGAACCTTCAAACACCCGCCTTGCTGAAAATGAGCGGCGACTGATTCTCAATGTGCTCCAAGACTCCAACTGGAACAAATTTGAGGCTGCCCAGCGTCTTAAAATTAGCCGTAGCACCCTTTACAGCAAAATCCGACGCCATCGCATAGAAAAAGGGACTGATTAGCGTATCAAATATGAACAGCTATGTCGTATTCTATACATCTTACAGCAAAATCCGACGCCATCGCATAGAAAAAGGGACTATTTGGCGTATCAAATGTGAACAGCTATGTCGTATTCTATACATTTTTCTAAAGCCTTGCCTATGTTGGTTTCATAAAATTTTTGGAAAAATTAGTGTCCGATTTCATACAAAAACCAGAAATCTCATAGGAAGTAGCGTCGAATATCACCCTCCTTATTTCATTTGCTTAATCGGATAACCGACTGGATTTCATCAGAATTGTTCTATGTTCCTTTATTTTTAGCGGATCTCTTCATTCTCGGCATTGATCTTGCTTAATATTTTTACAATAAGTTTTATTGTTGTTAAAAATGTTTTGATTCTCTCCCGTTAATGTTTTGATTCTCTCCCGTTAATTAATTGCCGTTCAAAATAAAACTTACCAAAAGCTTAAATCTTAAACCCCAACAAATTGAGACAAAGACGAGCCGTATGTCTCGTAGACCTATAGCCTTACAAATCTTTCACAAATGTTTTCGTTGTAAATGACACCTTGCGAACAGGCTTTAATTGAAGTGATGTTGTTGCTTGTTGAACCATTTTAAATTGGCTTGAAATTGTCCAACACTCCGGTTCTTCTTGCCAGTTGGATTAAAAGGGAAAATAACCATGTATGTCATTCTTTTTCCCATAAAAAGAGAAAAACAAGATTACTGAAGCGTATGTAATATTGATTCAGCGATATTCAGGCAACAACCGCTTTCATTAAATGAAAGGAGGTGAGAACAACAAAAAGAGACGTCTCCTCCAAACGAACGCTTATCTTAAAAAATGTATAGTTCTGAATAGATAACTGTGTTCGTTGCCATGTTAAAGAGGGGTTTGGATCTAGTCTAAAGCAAAACCAATTGATGGGAGGTTAAAATATGGCAGAAAAAAGAGATATTGAAATAAACAGCCGGGCCGACACCTTAGGTCTCATGGATCTGGATGTCAGACCCTTCCCGGTCACACCGCCGCCTTCCTACGAGGAGGTCAAACCGGTTTACGAGAAACGGAAGGCGCTGGAGTTCTGCGAGTGGGCTGAGGAGAACCTCAAATTCGCAAAAAGGTACGGCAAAGATGAGGCGCTGTCGGGACTCAAGGTGCTGGACATCGGCCTCTGGCGGCTGGGTCACAAGTTTACCACGTCTTTGTTCGGCGAATCCGGGGCGGAGTGCGTTTCCATCGAACCCCCCGGCGGCGATCCGTTGAGAAAGCTGACGCCCTTTGGCCGTGAAGAGTACCTGCTGGAAAACCAGGAGACCGGCGAAAAGTGCGGCATGGAGTTTGTCTGCGAAACGGTGAACACGCAC
>JAOUGB010000292.1 GCA_029857875.1 Desulfobacteraceae bacterium
GGAAAACATTCCTGCTGAAGAAGCACGATATATTCTGAGAAAAGATGATGATGAGCGTCGTAAATGGGGTTTGCAATTATACGGTAGTGATACCCGGGATTCCAGCCTTTACGATTTGGTCGTTCACATCAAAACAAAAAAAGTGGACGATGCGGTGGGCCTTATATTGTATGCCGCAAGAATGTCTTGCTTCCAAACAACGCCCGAATCTCAAAAGATCCTCGATGATCTGACAATAGCTGCCGAGCTGAAAGCCGCCCTGGTTGACGAATTTCCAACGTCAGAGGTTACCGCCAAAGACAGCTCTGCCCTTGTTAAAATAGAGATCCCCTTAAGTCAGCAGGAAAAAGCAACAGATAGAATCAAACAAATTGCAGAAACCGTGCCGGGTGTTAAAGAGGTCAACGTGCATTTGATACCCTTGATGGGAGCCGATTAAATAAGGAATTATCGTCATGAACAGCACGGAATTAGACCCTCGCTTGCCCCTCATCCAGAACGCTGACCTGAGGGACAAGATTGTTCTAGTGCGAGTGGACCACAATGTCGTTAAAAATGGAGAGATTCATGATCCCTACCGCATCGATGCCACCATCGGCACATTGTACAACATTGTGGAGCGAGGCGGACGGCTTATCCTCATGTCCCATGTGGGCCGGCCCAGGGACAAAGAGACCGGCCGGATCAAAGTGGAAAACAATACTTCGATCCAGCCTATTGTTGACTATTTGGAACGCAAACTTCATACTAAATTCTCGGCGCCTCGGTTTCCGGTTGATCCCGACGTCGGTATCCGCCAGGTAGATACCTCCATCAACTGGCATATCCGGGACCTGCGCGCCCATCGGATCGGCGGAATTTATATGCCCAATACGCGCTGGTTTGAGGGCGAGGAGGCGACCGGCGAAACCAGAGAACGTTTTGCGCTCCAGCTGGCCGGCCTGGCGGACGTCTTTGTAAATGACGCATTCGGTTCCTGGCAGCCCAATGCCTCCACCTATGACGTCGCCCGGTATTTGCCAAGTTACGCCGGCTTTCTTATGCAGAAAGAACTTATATTTCTTAAGCAGGTTCTGGAGCCGGAACGCCCCTTCGTTGCAGTGGTCGCCGGAGCCAAATACGACACAAAAATCGGTCCGCTCAACGAGATCTACAAAAAGGTTGACCACCTTTTGCTGGGCGGAGTTATTTATAATACCTTTTTGTGCGCCAAGTATGATGTTCGGGTGGCCGGGGTCGGCGATGATGATATCCGGGCAGCCAAGGAACTGGTCCGTCAAGACCGTCAGAACAAAAAAATAGTGGAGCTCCCCTTCGTGATCGAGTCAGATACACTTGAAGGGCGTGTGGAAGGTAAGTTCCGGACCCTCGACATCAGGAACTTTCAGCCGGGGGAGGAGTACCGATACCTGCTCGACGTGGCCCCGGAATCTTTCGATGCTCCCGGAGTAGCTAACGTTATCAGCTCGGCCAAGACCATTTTGGTTAATGCGGTCATGGGGTTTACCCCGCACTTTTATGAGGGTTCCAAGGAATTGGATCAAACCATCGACCGGAACTGGCAAGCCCAAAAGCTCTACGGCGGAGGCGACACTCTCCAGGAATTCAAGAACCTCAGTCCCGGCCTGTATCTGGCCGCCATGGATGACGCGAAGTATTATTTTTTCACCGGAGGAGGGACCGTACTCAAAGCCATCGAAGAAGGATCGCCTTACGGTCTCGAACCGGTCAAGGCACTGATGGAAAACGCCGTCAACCTGGCCCGAGCCTGAGTAACACCTGTGTAAAAGGCAATACCCGAAAAACAGTTTCATTTTATACTTCAGCCGCCCATCGATAAACTTTGAAATATAGAAAGTTTGCGCACAACAAATCTAAGCCGTTTTGTCGAAAAAATGGATGGCGCTGCTATTCACATCATCCCCGACTGGAAATGGTTGCTCGATTTTAATTCTTAATGCTATATTCTATAGAAACATATAAACCTATTTGAGGGGAAAAATATGGGTATTAAACTGGTTATTGTTGGTGGAGTTGCCGGAGGCGCTACAGCAGCGGCCCGAGCGAGAAGAGTGAGCGAAGATGCTGAAATTGTCGTTTTTGAGCGGGGAGAATATATCTCCTTTGCCAACTGCGGACTTCCCTATTATATCGGAAATGTCATCAAAAGGCGCGATCACCTTCTTTTGGCCACACCGGAAGAATTCAAAAATCGCTATAACATTGATGTGCGTATCTTCTCCGAAGTCGTTAGTATCAATTCCAAAGAAAAAGCAGTTGAAATAAAAAATACCATTACAGGAGAAAAATACTGGGAAAGTTATGACAAGCTGATCTTATCTCCCGGAGCCAAACCCATCAAGCCGCCTCTGGAGGGCATAGAGCTGGAAAATATTTTTCACCTTCGAAATGTGCCCGACTCAGACCGAATCAAAAAAATTGTGGATGAGCGTAATCCCCGATGCGCAGTTGTGGTGGGCGGTGGCTTTATCGGACTCGAGATGGCCGAAAACCTGACCGAGAGAGGCGTTAAAACAACCATCGTGGAGATGCTCGACCAGGTGATGCCTTCTCTGGATTATGAAATGGCGACTCTGATTCATGACCATCTTGAAGTCAAAAACGTGGAACTCGAGCTTGGAAACGGCGTAAAATCATTTTCAAAAGCAAATGACCGGATTTTAGTCTCCACGCAAAAAGGACGCGAAATTGAATGTGATCTGGTGCTGCTTTCCGTAGGGATCAGACCCGAGAATACACTGGCCATAAAGGCTGATCTGAAAATAGGCCCAACCGGTGGTATTGCGGTAGACGACACCATGAGGACTTCCGATCCGAATATCTATGCTGTAGGAGATGCGGTGGAGGTCAGAGACATCGTTACGGGATTTCCCACACTGACCGCTCTGGCAGGGCCTGCCAATAAGCAGGCGCGTATTGCCGCAGACAATGCTCTGGGCAGAAAGTCTATCTTTAGCGGGACGCTGGGGACTTCGGTGGTCAAAGTCTTCGATATGGTCCTGGCATCCACCGGCGTCAATGAAAAGTTTTTGAAAAAGCACGACATTCCCTATCTTGTTTCCTACACACATTCCGGTTCCCATGCCGGCTATTATCCGGGTGCCACCAACACATCGATAAAAATTCTTTTTTCCCCGGGCACCGGCAAAGTGCTGGGGGCTCAAATCGCGGGCAGAAAGGGTGTGGACAAGAGAATCGATGTGCTTGCCACCGCCATTCGGGCAAAAATGACGGTCTACGACCTCGAAGAACTGGAACTGGCTTATGCACCTCCGTATTCATCGGCAAAAGACCCCATCAACATTTGCGGCTTTGTGGCTGCCAATATTCTTAAAGGGGATATGGAAATAGCCCATTGGAGTGAACTTGACGCGCTTGAGAAAAACGGTGCGATTTTGATAGATCTTCGCACACAATTTGAGCTGATCCGTGTGGGAAAGATCGAGGGTGCTTTACATATTCATATCGATAAACTTAGAAGCAGACTATCCGAACTCGATAAGCAAAAAACGTATATTCCGTTTTGTGGCATAGGCTTTAGGGGGTATCTGGGGCACAGAATTCTGGTTCAAAACGGTTTTAAGTCCAGAAACCTAAGCGGAGGCTTTATGACTTACACGATGGCGAACAAGAAGGAATAGTCGGAGAGTATGAAAATTTTTTTTTGCCAAATAGTGTAAGGAGCACGGAGAATGCCTGACATCCGAAAAAAATTTCCCGTCGGCCTGAAACTGCTTCAGGATCCGTTTTTGAACAAGGGGACGGCTTTTACTGAAGCGGAACGAGACAAACTTAAGCTTCGGGGACTTTTGCCCCCACGGAATCTGACCATGGAACAGCAATGTGCCAAGGTTTTGGAAGGCGTTCGCAGAAAGCCTACCGATCTTGGGAAATATATTACACTGATGGCACTTTACGATCGCAACATCACTTTATTTTATAAAGTGATTGAAGAGAACCTCGAAGAAATGATGCCGATCATCTATACCCCTACGGTCGGACAGGCATGTCAGGAGTTTTCGCATATTTTCAGGAAAGCCCGAGGCGTTTATATTGCAGCAAATAACAAGGGGCGAATACGCAAAATTTTAAAAAACTGGCCCCACAAAGACGTTCGTATTATCGTCGTCACCGACGGTGAAAGAATTCTCGGGATCGGGGATCTCGGGGTTGACGGAATGGGAATCCCCGTGGGGAAACTTTGCCTTTATACCGCCTGTGCCGGCATCCATCCCTTATCCTGTTTGCCTGTGTGCATTGATGTCGGAACGAATAACGAAAAATTATTAAATGACCGTCTCTATCTGGGATTACAGAATTTACGACCTTATGATGAGACCTATGATGAACTGATTGAAGAATTTGTCATGGCGGTGGGAGAAACCTTTCCCCAGGCTCTGATTCAGTTTGAAGATTTCGGCAACCGCAATGCATTCCGCTTGCTTGCAAAGTATAGGGACCGGATTTGCTGTTTTAATGACGATATTCAGGGCACGGCAAGTGTT
>JAOUGB010000293.1 GCA_029857875.1 Desulfobacteraceae bacterium
TTTGAGTCTGACACAGATATTGGCGAAAAAGACAGTTTTCGTTCGGGCACTATATGAATCTTTTCATTAGTTCATCGATGACCTCATCCACATTTTCCGGTGTAATGCCAAACTGTCTGCAGGCTTTTTCCGCTCTTTCCAGTCTGCGGGGATTTTCCATATCGCTCAGACGGGAAAAAAACCCGAACCTTCTCCCTACCTGATAGACACATTGTCGATCCGGCGTCATGGCCAGAAATCGGCGGACAATGTCCAGCATGTTTTCTTTGTCCTCCGGGAGTTTCCCTTCCAGGTTTTGGAAAAGATTCAGGATGTGGTCGCTTTTCAGTACACTGGTAATTCCGTTTAGCGACTCGATGAAAATCAATACCTCCTCGGCCATCATGAGATCCGTGCACTTTTCAAAACGACCGGTTTCATAGTCATCGTACAGCGTAACACTGTTTGGAATCGCCAGGGTCCTGAGTCTGATGAAATCCGGATTGATTTGGTTTAATGCATCGGCCGTCTCTAAAGCATGTTCTTTTGAATATGCTTTGCCGCCGAGGCCCGGCATGACATACTCCGACAGTTCCATTCCGGCTTTTTTAACCTTGAGTCCGGCCTTGATGTGAGTCTCTTTGGTGACTCCTTTTTTGGTCATCTTTAGCACTTTGTCCGAACCGGATTCAAGGCCGATATGAATTCGGTTTAAACCGGCGTCTCTTATGGCTTTCAGGTTGTCATCGCTGATTCGTGCAATGGTATGAGAGCGGGCATAGGATGTGATTCGCTCGACCCATGGAAAGCGCGTTTTAAGATGTGTCAGAATCTCAACCATGTCTGAAGGTTTGATAATCAGGCTGTTTGCATCCTGGATAAACACCGAGCGCATTCCATCGCGAATCCAGTTCAAAGCAGCGTTGAATGCCAAAGGGTCCACACTATTACCATCCCCGGCAGCTTTTCGAATTTCTGCCAAAGGGACTTTTCCTTCTTCCTGGGCGGTCTTTTGAATGATCTCCACACCTCGATACACCGAGTCGATATCTTTTATCACATGATCCTTCGGGCGGATGGAGAATCGGGTATCCTTGTAGACCGGGCAGAACGTACAGCGATTCCAGGGGCAGTTTCGGGTTACACGGACAAGAAGGCTGTAAGCTTCGCTGGGCGGCCGGATGGGTCCCTGTTCAAATCCCTTATATTCTTCAGTTGTTTTTTGTTTCAGATTCATATTTAGTCAGAAACCTTTCATTCAACCAGTATCAACCATTAAATCATAAACATCTGGGTTATAAAATCAAGCGATTTACAAGATTCCAATAGAAAATATTCAACCTCAGTCACCAATAACCATTAGTTCTTTGACAATTCATGACAATATATAATAAAATTAAAAAACTTTTGCCAGGAGAACATGTTGAATTTGAAGAAACTGGGCATTGCCATTTTACTCATACTTATTTTTCTTTTCATTGGTGCGGCCGGGGTTTATCTGAATATTGTTACCTACGCCCAAAAACCACCAAATACGGCACCCGTCGAGCAGGCGGTTGTCGTTCAATCCGGCCTGGGATTCAAGGCGCTTTCCACTTTGCTTTATCAAAAAGGAATGATCCTTCATCCGGTTAAATTCAGGTTGTTTGCCCGCATTAAAGGGTATGACAAACGGATCAAGGCCGGAGAATATATGCTTTCCTCTTCCATGACGCCGAAAAAAATACTCGAAACCATGGTGGATGGAAAGGTTTACCTTCACCGCCTGACCATCCCTGAAGGGTATAACCTGAGACAGATTGCCCAGGCTGTTGAAAGCGCAGGACTCGCTTCTGAAGCCGATTTTTTAAAGGCCGCAACCGATCCTGATCTTGTGCATGCCAAAGAGATTGATGCCCAAACCTTTGAAGGATATCTTTTTCCGGACACTTATTATTTCCCAAGGGGCGTTACATCTGAAAACATTATATCCACGATGGTCAAGCGATTCTGGTCGGTCTTCAAACCGGAGTGGGAAGAACAAACCAAAACCTTGGGGTTGACGATTCCCCAGGTGATCACGCTGGCATCGATCATCGAAAAGGAGACTGCCGTTGCCGATGAGCGTCCCATTATTTCCTCTGTTTTCCATAATCGGTTAAAACGAAACATGCGCCTTGAGAGCGATCCAACGGTCATTTACGGTATAGAGGACTATAACGGCAATATCACCCGAAAAGATCTGGAGAGTCCGACACGGTATAACACATACACCATGAAAGGGCTCCCGCCCGGGCCGATTTCAAACACCGGAGTCAAAGCCATTGAAGCCGCCCTTTACCCGGCAGACACAAAATTTCTCTACTTTGTGTCCAGAAATGACCGAACACACCATTTTTCAACCAACTTCAAAGACCATAACCGGGCCGTTCGAAAGTACCAACTGGGCCGATAAAACAAGGGCCGATGACCGTACCTGTCAAAACCGCCGAAAAACTAAACAAGGACAATGGGACCATCCGTCGAGAAGTGCTGGCCATGGTCGAAGCATCGAGTGGCAGGCTAACGCCCGGTGAACTCAAAAAGCGGCTTTTGGGGAAAAATTTTGTGGATGAAAAAGCCCTGAAAACCGCCATCAGCGATCTAGTTTTAAGCCGGGAACTTAAATACACCTACCAATTCGGCTGTTCTTTTCTCGAAAAATCCTATGAGAAGCCAACCCGCGTTTCAAGGCGGGTCATTCTGAAACCGCCGGACATGGTTTACGAACCTGGGTCTTGTGACATCGTTATTGATATTTTAAAAGGCGCTTCATTCGGATTCGGAGATCACCCCACAACGCGATTGGCAATTCAGGGGATAGAAGCGGCATTGTACAACAAACATGGTGATATCAATGTTGATGATGGCCGTGCCCTGGATATCGGCACCGGGTCCGGCGTTCTGGCCATTGCAGCCGTGTTGATAGGGATAAAGCGTGCTGTCGGCATCGATATCGATCCCTGTGCAAGAGCTGAAGCACAAAAAAACATCAAATTAAACGGCCTTGAACATCGAATCAACATCCTTGATACCCGGGTCGAAGATATAAAGGAAACATATTCTTTGATCACGGCCAACCTTCGGTATCCTACTCTAAAGCGGCTTTGTCCTCATATGACCGGGATAACGCAAAAAAAAGGTGCGGTGGTGGTGTCGGGAATTAAAAGCGATGAAGTTGAGGATCTCTTGGAAGGGTTTACCCGAAACGGGTTTCAGTGCACGTGGAAGGCGGTTGAAAAAGACTGGATAGGGATGGTCTTAAATCATTCAGGTTAAGCGGTTCACGGTTCACGGTTCACGGTTTAACAGCGTCAACATCCCAAGTAAAAGGAGTCTATAAAGAAATTTAGCAACACGTGTTCCTTGACCAATAGGATGAATCTTAAAGGATTAATATGAATATCACCACATTTACACCTGAACAATCGGCCGGGCAGCGTTTGATGGTGGGATTTGACGGCACCGAACTGAATGCTGAAATCAAATTTCTTATCAACGCGCTGAAGGTGGGCGGCATCATCCTCTTTTCCAGAAACCTTATAGACCCGGGCCAGATCAAAAACTTATGCTTTTCCATGCAATCGTATGCCCGGTCCTGTGAACAGCCGCCGCTTTTGATCGCCATCGACCAGGAGGGCGGCCAGGTGGCCCGGCTCAAAGAACCGTTTACACAGTTTCCGGGCAATCCAAAGATGAAAGGGCCTGAAGATGCCGTCTTTTTTGCCAAAACAACGGCAAAGGAACTTTCAGAAGTGGGAATCAACATGAATATGGCACCGGTGTTGGATGTCGCGCCGGAAGGCATTAACAGTGTCATGGCTGATAGGGCATTCGGCCCTGACCCAAGTTGGGTGTCTGAGCAGGGAAAGGTGGTGATCGAACATCTTCAGGCTGAAAATATTATGGCCGTGGCCAAGCATTTTCCGGGCATCGGCCGAACCGTGCTTGATTCCCATTTTGAATTGCCGGATCTGGATATCGATGTGGATGCTATGCAAGGGTTCGACCTTTTTCCCTTTAAGACCGCCATCTCCCATGACGTGGCCGGAATTATGCTGTCGCATATTCGATATACGGGGATCGATCCGGATTGGCCGGCCAGCCTGTCCAAGACCATTGCCGATGAGCTTTTGCGAAAGGAAATGGGGTATGACGGCGTTGTCATGACAGACGATTTAGACATGGGCGCCATTGAAAAGCATTATGATCTCAAAACCGCCATCCAACAGATTTTATCTGCGGACATTGACATACCGCTGATCTGCCATGCAGGACCCAACATTGAAAATGCGTTTAAGGAAATACTGGAGGTTCAAAGGCGATCTCAAACGATGAAAGCCAAGGGCGTGAAATCTTTGAAACGGATACTGAAGCTGAAATCAAGATATTTGCTGAATGTTGCATGAAAATTAATGAGAATCTTTAGGGGGTATGTGAGTTTATATTCACCGCCCATTCGCTTCGCTCATTCGAGGCGCAAAGATCGCAGAGTCTTTGGTTTTTTTTTTGCTTTTCGCTGAGACG
>JAOUGB010000294.1 GCA_029857875.1 Desulfobacteraceae bacterium
GTGTATCTGCGGCAACACGCCAAGGGCGGGCAAGCCTCGACAATCGCTCAAATTAGGCATATCTATGAAAATGGTAGCGATAAAAATAGATGAAATTTAATTTATATTGCAACAGACATGCCAGAAATCAACTCATTGATATTATTTATATTTCGTTTTTTATCATTTTGGAGTGCACAGTTTTCTGTGCAGTGGTGCACATTTTTCTGTGCATATAAAAGAGAATCAATATTAAATTTTATGGTGGGAAAGGGAAATGCCTGGAAAGGTGTCAGGGATCAGGTGTCAGGGGTCGGGAGTCAGGGGAGCAGGGCTCAGAGGTCAAGCGACTTTAAAAGGATGCGAGGATTCAGGGATTCAAGGGTTCAAGTGAAAAGCTGAAAAATTATAAAAAACTAAAAGTTTGGCAAAAGTCCTGTAAACAACGCAAACATAATTATTCTGGAACCTGGGCTATTCTAAAAAACAAAGACCATTAGGATTTCAGAGGGACAGCGGTGAGGTTCAATAGAAAACAAACACTCGACCCCTTGTCCCCCTGAATCCTTGAATCCTTGAATCCTTAATCCAATTTTTTTAGGTGTTTTATCCTTTTATCTCATTGATCCGGTCCGTGAGTTCGGGAACAAAATCGAGGATGTCATCCACAATACCCACATCCGCAGCCTGAAAAATGGGTGCTTTAACGTTTTTATTTACGGCAACAATAAAAGGCGCGCCCTTGAGGCCGCCCAGGTGTTGAAATGACCCGCTGATCCCTAATGCCATATAGACTTTCGGCTTGACGATCTTGCCCGAGGTTCCGACCTGACGGGATTTTTCCAGCCATTTTGCATCCACAATCGGTCTTGAGCATGACACATCCGCACCCATGGCTTTTGCCAGATCGAATATGATTTCCAGGTTGTCCTCATCTTCGATTCCCCTGCCAACAGATACCAGAACATCCGATTTGGTGATATCGACATCGCCGACTTCAGCCTCGACAATTTCCAGAAAGCGGCGAAAACCTTCCGAAAGACCGCCCTCCAGGGCTTCGGCAGTTTTGTCAACGATGTTACCGCCGGCACTTTTGCTTTCATCTGCTTTGAAAGATCCCGGGCGGATGGTGATCACGGCACCCTGGGAGATATCGCAAAGGACGTGCGTGCTGACCTGTCCGCCGTATTCCTCACGAACAGCTTTGAGTTTGCCTTCTTCGATTCCTTCAAAATCGACAGCATCCGGAAGATATGCCGCGTCAAGCTTTACGGAAAGGCCCGGCGCCAGATCCATACCAAAATGTTCATGGGGAATCAAAACGATCCCTTCCTTTGGCAGAATGCGGGTCAGCATCGGCCGGATTACTTCTGCATTAATATAAGCCAGAGCCTCATTATCGATCTTCCAGACCTCGGAAAAAGAAGACGCAACATCCTTGCACACCCCGTCAAGTTCGGCGCCGGAACCTGCAATCACGGCAGTAACCGAAGCATCTGTATTGAGTTTTCCGGCCGCGGTGATCATTTCAAGGGCTGTATCGTCTACAACACCATTCTTGTGTATAATATATGCAAAAACCTGTTGGGCCATTATTTAATCCCTCCCTTGGCTTTTAAGAGTTCGACGAGTTTATCGATGATTTCATCGGTGCTCCCTTCAAGAATCTCTGCGCCCTCGCCCGCGTCAGGTACAAAATAATCGAGACGCTTTATTCGAGCCCCGGATTCTCCGACAGTGTCCTCGGCAATCCCGAGATCGCCGGCGGTTTGAACCGGTATTTCAAGTGACGCCACTTTCCGGATTCCGCGAATACCCACATACCGCGGCTCGTTGATGCCGGTCTGAATGGAAAGAACACAAGGGAGATCGATCTCATTCATCTCCTGGTTTCCGCCGGCAATTTCACGGCCGACTTTAATTTTTTTGTCATCGATAACTTCCAGAAGATTGACCAAAGAAGCATAGGGCCAGTCGAGCATGGCGGCCAGCATGCCGCCCACCTGGCCTGCCCCGTCATCTGCCTGAGCGCCGGTCAAAATCAGGTCATAATTCCCCTTTTCAACCGCTGCTTTTAAAACAGCGGCAATCCCTTTTCCATCAGATCCATTAAACGCATCGTCTGAAAGGAGAGTGCCGGTATCAGCGCCCATGGCCATCTCTCTTCGAACAACCTCTTCATCTTCCCCGTCGCCAACAGTAACGACGGTAATACTGCCACCGACCTTGTCTCGAATCTGAATGGCTTCTTCAACAGCATAATTGTCCCATTCGTTTACAGAATATACCAGGTCATCCCGCTCGATATCCGTACCGTCTCTGTTAACCTCGATCTCATTTTCCGCGGTGTCCGGAACCCGCTTGACACACACTAAAATTTCCATACGTTACCTCCCAATATTCAATCTTCACTTGCTTAGGAATACAAATCTCACTCGACATTCTTTGTAAATGCTGACTTAAATATAAAATCAGAAAAAGTTACAAGTGCCTAAAGTGAGCTAAAGTGAACTAAAGTTGAGGAATTATTATCTAATTTTATTTTAATGACAGCGCGTTAGCGCTACCTCAACTTTAGGCACTTTAGATCACTTCAAACTTTAGGCACTTGTTATCTGTTGCGCATCAATCAACAATCATCCATCGTCCATCGTCAGTCAAATGCCCTTCAATGAGTTCCACCAGATCTATGGCCTCCATCTCTCCTTCCAGGCCGCTGGTCTTAATGGCATCTTCTATATTGACCATGCAAAAGGGACAGGCGGTAACGATGACGTTCGCTCCGGCTGCCTTTGCCATTTCAACCCTGACCTGCCCCATCCGCTTTTCCTCTATGGGCTCGTAAAAAAGCATCAGTCCGCCGCCGCCGCAACAAAACGAACGGTCTTTGCAGTGTTTGGTCATTTCAACCCGCTGGATTCCGGGAATCGAATCGATGACCTCTCGCGGATCATTATAAAGGTTATTGTGCCGGCCAAGATAACACGGATCGTGATAGGTATAGATTTTATCCGAGTTCTCAACATGTTTTAATTGGATATTGCCGGATTTGATGCCTTTTAAAATAGTACTGCTGATGTGTTCCACCGGTGGAATGTCTTTATAGTCGTGTTTTAGCGCATTAAAGGCATGGGGGTCTGCAGTAACAATACGATTCACACCGGCATTATTGATGGCATCTGAATTTCGATCCCTTAGATCCAAAAAGAGCATCTCCTCGCCGAATCGCCGGACCTCGTGGCCGCTGTCTCTTTCCTCCGGTCCCAGAATTCCGAAATCGATATGGGCAGCAGTAAGAACCCTCGCTGCAGCCCGACCGATGTCCTGTATCCGGTCATCATACGACGTAATGCTGTCGACAAAGTAGAGGGTATCTGCGGTCTCTTTTTTTCCCAGGATCTTTATGTTGAGATCTTCAGGCAATTCCTTGGTCCAGTCCGCGCGTTTTTTCTCCATCTTTCCGTAAGGGTTACCCCGTTTTTCGAGGGCTCCTAAAGGTTTTTGCAAGGATTGGGGCACCATCCCGTCGTCCACCAATCCCCTTCTCACATCAACAATCTTGTCGATATATTCGATAAGAACCGGACACTCCTCTTCACAGGCACCGCATGTGGTGCACGACCAGATTTCATCTTCTTCCAACACTTTGCCGATAAACGGATTCACATCCACAGACTTACCCTTGAGCGGATATTTATTGAATGAATAGTTGCGGCACTTAATGGAGATAAATCTAGGAGAAAGCGGCCGCCCTACGGCATTGGCCGGACAGTTGTCCGAACATCTCCCACAATCGACACATGAATAAAAATCGAGAATATGTTTCCACGTAAAATCTTCATACTTCTTGACCCCGAACGATTCAAGGTCGTCAAGCGCATCTTCCTCAATCCCCCATTGAACGGGTTTTACCGTACCTTTGTCGAGTTTCATTAAAAATACATTCGGCAAGGATGTAATCACATGAAAATGCTTGCCCATGGGTAAAAAACAAAGAAAAAAGAAGAAGATCAGCTCATGTGAAAAGTATGCGCCCAAATGCAAATGTTGCAGCATATCCGCAGGGAAGAGTCTCAACATATGCGTTGCCACCCATGTTCCGGTCAATGGCGCCAGAATCTGCGGCTTTAATCCATTTTGAATTCGAGCTGCAAACTCGCTTCCTTCAAAGACCATATCACAGGTGACCAGTCCTGTAATCAGCAACAGGACCAGTACGGCTTCCCAGGTATGCTCTTTGCCGTATTTGGGGGGTACCGCGTACCGTTTGGGTTTAATGACGATCCGGCGATACATTGCAGCCAGACAAGCTGCCAGAACAAGTGTTCCGGCAATATCCTTGAGTACCATGTAAACCTGACCGGCCATCCCGCTCAACCCCGGTAATACATAGCCATCTGAAATTCCGAGCAGCACGAGAGATATGGACCGCAGAGACAGGATGACAAAACCTGCAAAGAGCGTGATATGGATGATTCCTGCATCCGGATACCTGGGATGCCGGTAT
>JAOUGB010000295.1 GCA_029857875.1 Desulfobacteraceae bacterium
GGTTACTCTCCAGCGAATCAAAATAATATGGAGTCCTGCTGTTAATTTTCCCAACCGGGGGTTATTGTGAGAAGAAAACCCGAAAGGAGGCAGCAGGCTATGACAAGGAAAAGGTTGAGTGGTAACCATTTGTTGGATTTTATTGGCACCGATGAAAAAGCCCCGGTTTGGATCGGTCTTGATGTTCACAAAAGGAGCTATCACGTTGCTTTGAGGCGAGCCGACGGTGTTTGCCAATCCTGGGTGAGCGCGGCCGATCCGATTGTACTGGCACGGCAACTTTCTGTAATTTTACAACGGATTTCGTTTATCGTCTATGAGGCGGGGCCGACAGGCTATTGTCTGGAGCGTGTGTTGAAGGCAAATGGATATAAAGTAGCGGTAGTGGCCCCATCGCGGATCCCGCGTCCGGTTACCAACGTGGCCAAAACCGACAAATTGGACTGTTTGAAACTGGCCGAGTATGCCGCAAAAGGAATGATTGAAGCGATAACCACACCGAGCGAGCAAGAGAGTGCTGAAAGAAGTGTGTTGCGAAGACGCAATCAATTAGTCGACTCGACGCGCAAGACAAAGCAGCGCATCAAATCTTTTTTGCTTTTCCATGGTATCGAGGAAGAATATGGACTGCGGTATTGGAGCCGATCGGCCAAGAGCAAACTGAGTAAGCTGCCCCTGCAGTCGGATTTGAAATTTGTTCTTAAAAGTTTACTCAGACAGCTCAGCTATGAGGAAGAAGAGTTGGCAAAAATCACCAATCGTTTGACCCGTATTGCCAAGCGGAGGCCGCACTGGGAGGTTGTTAAGAACCTGAAAACGGTTCCCGGTGTAGGGGATATCGTTGCATGTGCTTTTCGGACCGAACTGTTCAGGCCTGAGAGATTTAGGCGAGCTGAGGAGGTATGCAGTTTTCTGGGCTTAGCGCCGGCGATCCGGCAAAGTGGAGAAAAACGGCAAGGCGGATGGCTAATGCGCTCGGGTCAAACAAGATTAAAAAGTCTGCTTATCGAGGCCGCTTGGATGTGGCAGGCCAAAGATCCATGGGCACGGAAAAAATATCGAACCCATCTTAGTCGATGCGGTATAGCCCAAAAGGCAATTACCGCCTTGGCTAGGCGATTGGCGGTCATCCTGTGGCGGCTTAGCGTTGAGAACAGAGCCTACGTAATGCTAAAAGTCGATAGCGTGTAAACACCGTCTTCAAAGAGCTAAGTTAGGAATGAGCTGCGAAAAAACCTGGCGATCTTAGCCGCGAAATCAAAATGGCAGCATTCCTATTCTTCTGTATCGAATGATACTGTGCGCATTAGGCGCGAATAAGAAACGGCGACAGAAGACCCTTTGTTTTTTAATTGACAGCAGCACACATAAGAAGGTTTTTAAGGCCATAAAAATGTTGTGATATTCGAAATATCAGAGATGATATCACAAGTTGTCCGTTTTAGTGATATTCTCAATGTATCAGTAGTTGCTGGTATCTTTGTTTCTGGCAAGATATCCCTTATTTCATTTAAGTTAGAGAACTTCAAATTTCGCAAAATGAATTTACATATACGACGTCAATAATTGAGTCATAAATTTTGGATGTAAAATTAATAGATTAATATCATTTTCAAGATTCTGGAATCATATTTTATTTGACTTTAAAATGGCCTTACAATATATAATTTAATCGCGATTCTCGTTCTGACAGCTGATCTTGATATTATTTCATCCCTGTTCCTGTCTTTAATCATTTCTTATTCTGCTGATCTCATTCACTATTTCATTTAGAAAGGTGTAAAAACAGTTTCTATCATCAATAATGCAACCAGGAGATAATTATGAAAAAAATAGTTATCATCAGTCTTATATGGTTAATCGGGATGGTTTCTTTTCCTGCTATTGCAGTCGAACCGGTTAAAGTTGCAGCCATATTCGCTAAAACTGGAATTGCTGCTTCTCATAATGCACCTCATATTCAGATTGTTGAATTGGCTGTTGAAGAAATCAATAATCAAGGTGGATTGCTGGGACGGCCTGTCGAGATAATTATTATAGACAACAAGAGTTCACCGATCGGATCGAGTATGGCTGCAAAGAAAGCAGTTGAACTTCAGGTGCTTGCAGTTGTCGGAGCCGCCTGGAGTTCTCATTCCCTGCAGATGGCGCCCGTTCTGCAGGAGGCCAAAATTCCAATGATCACCGGTTCTTCAACCAACCCCAAAGTCACCCTCATCGGGAATTATATTTTCCGGACATGTTTTATTGACTCTTTCCAGGCAAAATCTATGGCACAATTTGCTTATATTGATCTGGGAGCGAGAACAGCGGGTGTACTGGAAATCATTAATGAAGAATTTAGCCTAACGCTGGCGGAGCTGTTCGTCATTGCTTTTCAGCAAGCGGGTGGCAGCGTGGTCTTGAAAGAAAGTTACGCCAACACCGCTGTCGATTTTTCCAATATTTTAGAGAAAGTTAAAACATCGTCACCGGATGTTGTCTATGTTCCGGGCTATGCAAGAGACTGTGCTCTATTGGTTAAGCAGGCCGTTTCGATGGGGATAAAAACGACCTTTCTCGGCGCTGACGGGTGGGCGGGCCCCTTAATGTATAATTTTGGGGGCAATGCGATAGAGGGCAATTATTATTCCGCGCATTGGCATCACGATGTCGATTTTCCGCAAAGCGTTCACCTGCAAAAAATGTACTACCAGAAATACAAAAGCAAGATACCCCATATGAGCGCCCCGCTGACATATGATGCTTGCATTCTTTTAGCGGATGCGATTCGTCGCGCCGGGAGCTTTGACCGCGCCAGAATACGCGATGCTCTGGCGGAAACAAAGGGATTTCAGGGTGCTACGGGAACCATCACCCTGAACGAATATGGTGATCCGGTGAACAAGCCGGTAGTCATTATGAAATTAGGAAAGGACGCTCCAATGTATTTTAAGAGCATCCAACCATAGTTGGAAAAATTTAGATCAACAACTCGCCGGTTCAGTGGGGGAATTATGAAAAAAAGCAGATTCATTCTCTTTTTTCTAACGATATTCTTATTCGCGGCACCGGTTTTCTCAGAGGAGGCGATTGACATCGCCGCCATTTATGCGTTGACGGGAGCGGCTGCTGAAGCCAACGCTTACGCACTTCGGGGCGTCGGTTACGCAGTTGACGAAGTCAACAAACAGGGTGGAATTTCAGGGAAGAAAATAAATCTTATAGTGTTCGACAATCAAAGCACACCCATCGGTTCGACTTTAGTTGCCAAACAAGCGGCGGAAGCCAATGTTGTCGCTATCGTGGGACCGGATTGGAGTTCTCATTCCCTTGCAGTCGCCAGGGTGGCTCAGGATATTGGCATTCCGATGATTTCAAGTTTGTCTACCAACCCGGAAGTGACTAAAATCGGAGACTACATTTTCAGGATCTGTTTCACCGATGATTTTCAGGGCAAGGTGATCGCAAAATTTTCACGCCATGATCTAAATGTGAGCACAGCTGTTATTTTCGTCGATGTGACAAGTGATTACAGCCTCAAGCTCTCCGAAATATTTCGCCAAAATTTTGAGCAGTTGGGCGGCCGGGTGCTTCTTGAACTGGAATATAAACTAAAGCAACAGCAATTCGACGAAGAGATTAAAAAAGCTTTCAAAGCCGATGCCGATCTGATTTTTATCCCAGGACACGATGAAAGCGGCCTGATTGCTAAAAAAATACAGGATGCGGGCACATCTTCAATTTTTATCGGGGGTGACGGCTGGAGCACGCCGGTCTTTTTCAGAAAGGGTGGCTCTGAATTGAAGCGGGGCTATTACAGCACGCACTGGTCGGCTCATCTGGATACGGATCAGTCCCGGGCCTTTGTCAAAAAATATAAAATCAATTCGGAAGATCCTGATGACAATGTCGCTCTGGGTTATGATGCCATGATGCTTTTAGTCGATGCGATCAGACGATCGGGCTCCACTGATCGGAAAAGGATTCGGGATGCCATCGCAAATACCCGTTCCTTTAAAGGCGTAACAGGAACCATCAGCTTCAATGAGAACGGAGATCCGATAAAAAGTGCCGTGTTTATGGAAATCAGAAATGGGGAACCGCATTATTTAAAAACGTTAAAACCCTGACATGAGGCTCTTTGAAAAAAACAAACCATAAGATCGAAAATATTTAATTTGAATACGTCATAAAAATGAACAGCAAAACTTTACGATTCAAAATCAATGTGGCCATATTTATCACCTGTCTCGTTATCGCAATTATTTTCGGCGCTATTCTCTATCCCTTTGAAATCCGCAGACATGAGTCGCATGTGAAAAAGATCGAATTATTGCTGGACACGATCTTTCAGCATAAAAACGAAGATATTGCTAACGAAATATTCGCCGGACAAAAGAGGGCTCTGGCCTTAACGCTCAAAGATATTTTGAGAGTCGAAGGTATCGCCGCTGCCAGCGTCTATTTGCCTGACGGCACGTTGTTTTTATCGACCGACGCT
>JAOUGB010000296.1 GCA_029857875.1 Desulfobacteraceae bacterium
CGCATGCTTTATCAAGATTGACTTTTTTTGCCATCTTATAACCGCCTTTCGGCCGGTGGTTTATCACCGGATTTTATATGTGCATTTTACAAACATGATAGATCATGACATCAGAGAACGCCAATTTAACAATTTAAAAAATAGCAAGAACCATACCAATCGAAAACGCACTTTTATCCCTTGTCGACGTTAAACGTGTATGGAGCATTGGTAATTTTAAAAACTTATAAAATTCAGGGAAATATTTATGCCTGCTCTTTTTTAAACAGCGCTAAAAATTCCTTAGAAAACAGCGGTGTCTTCATAAAAAAACTATCCATAAGATCCTATATTAGATCGACAGCCTATTTTGCTTTTACAATTTGTAAAAAATGCTGACATCAATTCTTTTTCTCCCATAGAGAAACGTCGATGAAGTCTTAAAAATAATCGGATTTATCAAAGAGTTATTTCCACCACTTTCAAAATCTTTTTTTGGCATACCTTTTGCGGTATTATTGATTAAGCTTTTTAAATTGAGTCCGTATTATACTGGTTTCTAATTGAATAAGAAAACCAAGGGGGTTACTATATGAAGGCGATGAGAAAGATATACGACATGCTTATGTACGGAGCATATGCCCATGCAAAATGGGAATATGAAACAAGCATGTCAATCCTTAGAAACAAAAAGAAATTGCTTTTCCTTCTTATACTGTTTGTTGTCATGCTCTGCATGGGAACAGTTCTGGTCTATGCAAAAGATGCCCTAATACTCGGAGGGAAAAAGGCATATGCCCCTCCGATCGGTTTTGCAGCGGGCGCCTTCATCGTGGCGATACTCGTGGGTTTTGCTGCAGGATTAATGACGGGCGCCATCGGCGTCGGTGGTGGTGTTGTCATCACTCCGGCCTTGATGAGCGTGGGAATCAGAGGGATCGTCGTGGTCGGTACCGATCTTTTACACATGTTTGCCAAGGGAATTATGGGAACCGCTGTGCACAAGAAACTGGGAAACGTGAACTATAGGCTCGCAATCTCATTTGTCGCCGGCTCTTTTATCGGTGTCACCTGCGGCGGATATATAAACAGAACCGTTTACAACATCAATCCGGTTCTGAGCGATGCTTTCATCAGCATTATCTACGTTGCGTTGCTTGGGTTTCTCGGTTTCTATGCGATTTACGATTACTTTCAGCTTAGAAAAACAGGGAATGCAGAACACGAAAAACATGGAAAAAAGGTGGAAGTATCAAGGGCGGCTCGAAAACTGCAATCGCTTAAAGTTCCCCCAATGATAAAATTCGATGAAGACCTGGTGCCAGGCGGGAGAAAGATATCTTTCATCTTAGTCACCACGGTTGGTTTTTTTGTAGGTACATTTGCCGCAATAATGGGAGTAGGCGGGGGATTTCTCACATTTCCCTCCTTTGTTTATCTGCTTGGAATATCTTCTTTTACGACAGTTGGAACAGATATCTTCCAGATCGTCTTCACTACGGGTTACGCCTCCATTGCCCAATATGCGATATATGGGTTCATATTCGTTTCATTGGCAATGGGCCTCCTTTTGGGGTCGCTCATCGGCGTTCAATTCGGAGCGCTCACAACAAAAGTAGTGAAAGGAATGCACATCAGGGCATTTTACGGCCTTGTCATGCTCGCGGGCTTTATGAACAGGCTGCTTGCCCTACCATCCAAGCTCTCAGATTTAGGGATCATCCACATTTCCAAATCTCTGGGGGGTGGCCTCAAGCTGGCCGGAGTCGTAATACTATTCGGAATCATAACCTACTTTGCGCTGTGGGTTTTTTACCGCTTCATAACTAACGTTAAGACTTTTAGGCAGGAAGCTTTGAGAAAGGAGGGATAGGAAATGGCACTCGTTGTGAATAAAAAGGAATTTACACTGGGGGCGGTACTTACAGTCACTTTCTTTGTCCTTTTATTTATGATGCATACCACCACTGTAATAAGCATCAAGGGAAAATCCATAGTGCATTATACCGATGAGATGTTTGTATCCGTATCCAAAGGCTCGGTTTATTTTATTCCGGAACTGGTGGAAACAGCAGATAAATATATTGGGAAACCTCTTGATGTTAAAATAAAGAAAAACGAAAAAGCAGCGCTGCTCTTCGAAAAGGTGAACGCAAGCGTCGAGCTGAAAAATGGCGGCCTGAAGATAAAAGGAGATTTGGGCGAGATACTAAAAAATGTACTTAAAGATGCAGACGCCGTCTTTAAAGGTGAGGACAGAGGGTTGTACGACAGATATGGGTATGCCGGCAAGGACGTCATTCATCAGTGGTGGCTGTCTCTTAAAGAGATAGAAGGCGTATACAAAAAAGCCAAAAAGTTTGATGAAATAAAATCGTTAGAGACCGTAAGAGTCAAGGCACTCGAGCCGGCATTTAACTTTTGTGGGGTAGAAGCAGCATCAGCCTCGCAGCATGCTTTAGGCATAAGTGCTGTTATTGTATTTTATGTAATTTACACGGTGTGGTGGGGATATGCCATATACTTTCTTTCCGAGGGTGTTGGTCTGATGATGAAAAAATCCAAGGAAAAAAAGGAAGCCTAAACTAAGGTTTTAAAAAACCGATTTCAGGATGCCGTCGATTTCGGCGTTTATCTGATCTTCGGTGGCATGCTTTAAGGTGATGGCCCTTCGCGGGCACCCAGAAACGCAGATGCCGCACCCGCGGCATTTGGCGGGCTTTATCTCGGAAACGCCATCGGCGTTGATAAAAGGCGCTTCAAAGGGACAGAACCGCACACACACCAGGCAGGCGGCACATATTTCGGGATTTACCTGTGCGACGGTTGCCGGAGTGGTCATGGTTTCTTGGCAGAGAATTTTTACGGCCTGCTGGGCAGCTCCTTTGGCCATGGCAACAGATTCCGGGATGAACCTGGGGCTGTGGGCCAGCCCAGCCAGGTAAATGCCGGGGGAGGCAAATTCTACGGGCTGGAGCTTAACGTGGGCTTCCATGAAAAATCCTTCCTGCGTGCGGGGCAGCTTCAAAATCCGTGCGACCTGTTCGCTTTCCACATGGGGCCGGATGCCGGTGCTCAATACCACAAGGTCGGGTTCGGTCCGCACATCTTGAAGGGTGCTCTGGTTGTAAAAGTCCACCACCAGACCACGGTCGGGATCTTTATGAACCTGGGGCTCCTGTTCCGGAGTGAATCGGAAAAACAGAACACCCATTTTGCGGGCCTTTAAGTAGTAAAGTTCCTTGAACCCGAAGGTGCGCAGGTCCCGGTACAAGACGATGACCTGAACATCCGGGTTGAGTTCTTTGAGCAGAATACTGTTTTTCACCGCGGCGCTGCAGCACACACGACTGCAAAAGGCAAAATCCGGGTTTCGCGAACCGACACACTGGATCATCACCAGCCGCTGTATACTTTTGGCCCAATTAGGGTCCTGTTTGATCCGGCGTGTCAGTTCAACCTGGGTTAGGATCCTTTCATCGGTTGCATACAGATATTCCTGCGGCTCATAGGCCTGGCCGCCGGTGGCAACGATCACCACTCCGTAAGAAATTTCACGGCTGCCCTCCAAAGTTTGCAGGGTTCCTTCAAAAGCCCCTACATGCCCCTGGTGAGCGACAAGCCGGCTGCCAAGATGAACCGATATATTCGGGTTGCGATAGATCTTTTCTTCCAAATGCCTTACTATCTTTTGAGGTGAATCTCCCTCAAGGGTCTCGAAAAGGTTGCGGGCAAACCCACCGAGCCGTTCGTCATTCTCTACCAGATGTACGCCAAATCCCTGGTCCGCCAAGGTCAGCGCAGCGGTCATGCCGGATAGTCCTCCGCCAACAACCAGCGCCTCAGGCAGAACGGAATGGGTAAAATCTTTTAACGGTTCCAGGCAAAGCGCCCGGGAAACGCCACTGCGGATGAGATGCGCCGCTTTTACAGTTGCTTTATCCGGTTCTGAACCATGGACCCAGGAACACTGGTTGCGGATATTGACCATTTCAAAAAGATAGGGATTAAGGCCCGCCTTTTGCAAGGTGTCCCGAAAGAGCGGCTCATGGGTCTTGGGGGAGCAGGCAGCCACTACCACGCGATTTAACCGGTGTTCTTGGATAAGATCCACCAGCGTCTGCTGGGTCTCGGTGGAACAGGCGAACATAAAATCGGCGGTAAAGGTGACCTCGGGCATTTTCTGGACCTGGGCCATCAGTTCAGGGATTCGGATCACGCCGGCGATGTTCGATCCGCAGTGACACACGAACACGCCGACCCTGGGCTGATCCTCAAGGGGTTTTTCGGCAACGGCTCTGGGGGTAACGGTTTCGGCATGACGCGCGGCCCCGATCAGCACTGCTGCCTCGGCTGCCGCGGCACTCGACTGGATCACGGTTTCGGGAATGTCCTTGGGAGATTCCATGCCGCCGCAGACAAATACACCGGGCCGGGATGTGGATACCGGTTCATCGAAGTCGGCGGTGATAAACCCGAAGGGGTTGGAGACAATCCCC
>JAOUGB010000297.1 GCA_029857875.1 Desulfobacteraceae bacterium
AAAAAAATTCCGGGCACTATATACCATGCTTCATGTCAAAGAAATTCAGGCCAAAAGCGTTCTCAACAAGTCAAAGGTTTTTGACTATTGCCTGAATCCTTACACCGGTTGCCAGCTCAATTGCAGGTATTGCTATGCACGCTTGTTTATGAAACGGTATTCCGGACACAAGGAGGCCTGGGGCGATTTTGTGGATGTTAAAATAAATGCCCCTGAAGTTTTGCAAAAGCAGTTGAATAAAGCCAAAAGAGGGGTCGTCTGGATTTCCTCGGTTTGTGATCCCTATCAACCCTTGGAAGCAAGCTATGAATTGACCAGGCGCTGTTTAAAAGAACTCGTCAAAAAACAGTTCCCGGTCAATATCCAGACAAAGTCTGAGCTTGTTTTAAGGGATCTGGATTTATTTAAAGAATTCGAGGAAATAGAGGTGGGATTTACCATCACCACCGATGATGAAAAGGTGGCAAAATTATTTGAGCCCAAAGCAAGCCCGGTAAAAGACAGATTGGCGGCCTTGGCGAAAATTCACTCCTCCGGAATTAAAACATTTGTTTTCATCGGACCGGTGCTGCCCGGAAATCCGGAAAAGCTGATCGAAAATCTTGCAGAAAAGGCTGATACGATTTTTATCGATAAGATGAACTATCTAAATTCAATCAAGGGATTTTATCACAGGTTCGGGTTCCACTGGGGAACCACGGACAAATTCTTCAAGGAATACAAAGAAAGATTTGTTTCCGAATTATTGAAAAGAAAAATGAAATTCCAAGCCCTGTTTTAGACTTTTCGCAACTCTGCCAAAAACATTTGCGCTGAAACCACCTGGCCCCTGTGTTTGTATAGATTGGATGCCTCTACCGGGGTAACGATCCAAGCCATCGGGTTCACATCATCTTTTTAAGCCGTCGTAGGCAGAGGATAGTTTAAAGTCTTTTAAAAATTCTCTGACTTTTGCCGCCTGATCCTTTTGGACCATGAGTCTCATTGGCACGGAATGAAAGATAAAAGGTGCAACATGTTCACCTTGAATAAAATAGGTTATTCCCTCTGCACCTAATATAGATTTGAGATAAGCCTGATCACTGGCATTATGGATTTCAAAAATCAATTCATAATCGATAAAGTTTTCTTCTTTCATAATTTATTCCCCAATCTACCGCTTTGGAACATTGATCTTTCTTTTTTCGGGATCCTTCTGCTTACGATAAAAAATTGCAATATGACCAATCATCCCCACCAGCTCAGATGCGGTTTCTTTTTCAATGGCGCCGGCTATCTCTTCTTTCTGACCTTTTTCCTTGAAATCAATAAATTTCACCTTAATAAGCTCATGTTTTTCCAATGACTCATCAACAGCTTTGGTTACAGTAGGGGAGAGTCCCTTCTGGCCGACAAAAACCAGTGGTTTCATGTCGTGGACAAGCCCCTTCAGATATTTCTTCTGATAACCTTTCAGTTTTTCCACATATACCTCCGTTTTTGGATCTGTTCGCTCAATGATTCTGCAACCAGGTTAAGGAATCGATTTGTCTAACGCAGGTTCGTCGATTAGTTGGAAATTCTTCCCCAGAAATGTTTTATTTATTGTATCAATATGTTTCTGTGGGCGACCTCCATTCGCCTTCGGTGCTTCCGATAGCTCGGAGGCATTCTCTTTGTGTTGGCGGCCTGAATCCCATGGTCAAACAAACGGCTAAAGCCATTAAAGTAAGACGCAAAATCACGGCTTCCATGTAATTCATAGAAACAATGTGGTAATAGTTAAATTCTTAAAAATACTGTATCAAAGTAACGAATGTTGTCAAGATTTGTGGATAGCCAAGGAGATAAAAGGGTTAACAGATCTATTATTTTTGATTACAATAGAAACAAACTTATTCTTATGAGTCATGACGAGTAGGTGAACATGATTACAATCGATGGCAGTCAGAAATCAGGTTCCGGAACGATAGTAAGAGATGCCGTTCCGTTTTCAGTCTTAACAGGAGAGGAACTTTTTCTCACAAATATCAGGGCCAATCGCCCCAAACCCGGCTTGAGGGCACAGCATCTGCGGGGAATTGAGGCATCTGCTCACATTTGCCAAGGTGAGCTGGCGGAAGCGAAAATCGGCTCGAAAGAAATCCGATTCAAACCCGGAAAAGGAATTCGTGGCGGCACATTCAAGTGGGATATCGGAACGGCGGGTTCTACAACCATGCTGGTCCTCAGTGTGATACCTTTAGCTCTTTTCGCCGATAAACCTTCCCGTTATGAGATCACGGGCGGACTTTTTCAGGACTTCGCTCCATCGATTTATCACGTCAAATACGTCTTGTTAAGGATTTTCGAAACAATGGGTATCAATGTCGATATAAAAATTATCCGGCCTGGTTATGTTCCCATGGGAAAGGGTCAGATCGAAGTGAAGGTCTTTCCAATAAGAAAGATCATCAAACCGCTGATACTGGTGGACCGGGGAAAAACGACCGGCATAAAAGGCATTGCTCTTTCTTCACTGCTCCAAGAGAGAAAAGTCTCCCATAGGATGGCAAAAGAATGTCAAAGACGTTTAAAATCCAAAGGATATGTTCCAGATATTGAAATTCTTTATGATAATAAAAACAATCCGGCTTATCCAAGGACATCAATTCAGGCCGGAGCGTCCCTGGCAATTTGGGCCGAAACAGATACCGGTTGCCTCATCGGATCTGATATGGCCGGTGCACCGGGGAGGCCCGCCGAATACATCGGGAAAAAAGTGGCCGATCACCTGATCGAAGTCCTTGAAACTGAAGCTACGGTTGATGAACACATAGCCGATCAGCTCATACCGTTCTGTGGGCTGGCCGACGGGTGGAGTTCGTATATAATACCCAAAATGACAGACCATATTGAAACTCGACTGTGGCTGGTCGAAAAGATGCTCGGCGCGAAAACAGAAGTGAAAGGTAATAGACTCCGTGTTAAAGGAATAGGGTACCGACGGTAACATATAATCAGCTTTTCATATCTTTATAAATATAACCTGGTATGTAGTGTCGTTTTGCCCGCGGCAATTGAAAAAATTCTCCTTAGACAGTTATCTTTTGTGATAAAAAGATAGGTATAAGTCCAAAAATCGTGCCTAATAATTTAAAATATTATATGTTTTTAACTTGATAATTCCCCGCAGCTTGCTGCGGGGTTATCCCTGTGCTAAACAGGGATTATGTCAAATAATATAGTCAAAAGAGGATATCACTGTGCATGGCAAATACATTATCACATCGTATTTCCAGTAAAATACCGAAAGGCATTATTGGATGATGAAGTAACTCAAATCATCGAAGAAACGGCTCAAGGTATTTCTGAACGATACGAGATTGAAATGGAAGCCATCGGTACAGATAAAGACCATATTCATTTGTTATGCGGTGCTCATCCTAAAACTGCACCAGGTCAAATTGTTCAGATATTCAAAAGCATTACAGCTCGAGAAATGTTTGTGAGGAAGCCGTCTTTGAAAAAAGAGCTTTGGGGCGGAGCGTTTTGGACAGATGGTTACTACGTGGCCACAGTTGGTGAACGTGGTAATTGGGACGTAGTTGAGAAATATATCCGGTACCTTTCAAAGAGGGAGATTATGGTGAGGCGCGCACACCAGAGAAGCCATTTCTATAGTGTCACTTCTAGTCTGCTACAATTTCACGCCCATTTCTTCCGACAAAAGTAATGTCATGGAATTGATTTTTTAAAGCACCGAGTCTCTTTTGAAAAACTTCTCTGCCATAGGGATGGATGCTCTTAAGATCATTGATATCAACAAATATCTCATAGAAATCTTTGCCATGCTCTGTTAAAGTGTTTATGAGTTCATATGCAGAACTTCCATCAAAATCGCCTGCTAATTTCAGATGAAGACTATCTCTGGTTTTATAAGAAAATATATAGAAATTTGATGCCATTAACAACCTCCTTAATGACTGAACCTTTTTATGTTAAGTTAAATCAAGAACGCTGTTTTGAGTCCCAAAGCAGTTCAGACAGGTTTGGTTATTTTTGGGATCTTCTTTCCATTGACCGTCAACCAAGAATTTGTATTCGTACTTTCCGGAAGGAATTATTACGGTCTTAACCCACATTCCGTTCTTGTCCTTATGCATTGGGTGTTTTTTTGTATTCCAATTATTAAAATCCCCAATCAGGATAATCTCTTTGGCCTCGGTCGCTTCTAATGAAAAATTCACTCTTCGCCGTTTAATTTTCATTTCTGAAATAACCTTTGACTTCTGTTTTGATTTGACATCCAACATGTTATGCCTCCTTAAATAAACTCTTATTTTAAGTGGTTTTTTACAAATTTTGGGGAACTTTAATCTAAGTCCCCGGCGTTACTTAAAGGAGTTACGCACACCGAGGCCGATTAAATAAAAATAAAATTTAAGAAAACAATTAATGTGTAAATGCACCATGCTGCTGCAAGCCATAAAGAAGTTATCAAGAAAATGTCTAAGG
>JAOUGB010000298.1 GCA_029857875.1 Desulfobacteraceae bacterium
GGGTTTGAATCCCTCTTCAATATTGATTCCAATTTCCTTTGCCGGAAGGTCTTTTATATGGCCGACGGTGGCGGCGACGTTATATTGCTTGCCGAGATATTTTTTAATGGTTCTTATCTTTGTGGGGGATTCCACGACGACTAGGGGTTTGGACACAATATTACCTCACTTCTTCAATTTTTGAAAATAACTTTCCCGGAGATTGCTGTGCAATATCTTTGAGTTCAAGCTGCAGCAGAATGCTCGAAAGCCTGCCGGCTTCGATGGAAAGCTTTCTGGCAATGTCATCGATGTGAACAGGATACGGTTCAAGAGATTCAAACACAAGCCTCTCATCGGGTGATAATCGTGATATTCTCTTTATTTTATTATCGGCAGGTTTGTTTTTTCCAACAGGCGTTTTTATCATATGTGAAAATTCTTCCATAATATCCTGGGCATGTTCCACGAGTTTGGCGCCTTGTTTAATCAGTGTGTGGGTTCCGGTGCTTTTAAAGGACTGGATACTTCCAGGAACCGCAAATACATCTCGGTTCTGTTCCGCGGCCAGACGCGCTGTTATTAGTGATCCGCTTCGTTTTGTTGCTTCAACGACCACCGTACCAAGGGACATACCGCTGATGATCCTGTTGCGCCTGGGAAAATTGTGAGCATCGGGCTCTGTTTTCAGTGGGAATTCCGAAATAACAGCACCGTTTTCGGCAATTTGATGAAAAAGTTTTCGATTTTGTTCCGGATAAATCCTTTCAAGACCGCTTCCAAGAACAGCAATGGTACTTCCTTTGCCCATGAGTGCCCCTTCGTGTGCAGCCGAATCAATACCCACAGCCATTCCGCTGGCAATTGTCATTTTAAACTTAACCAAGTCGTGACAAAGCCGCCGGGTTGTAGAGATACCATAACGGGTTGCATTTCTGGAACCGACAACCGCTATGTTTCTAATGGAACCGTTAAGACGACCAAAAACATACAAAAAAGGCGGTGGATCAGGTATCTGCAGCAAGAGGGGGGGGTACTCAGTATCTGTCATGGTGACAATTTTATATCTTTTTTGCATAACGAGATCGAGATCCTTTTTCACCGAATCGTCAATTTTGGGCTGTTTTATTGCAACGGCAAGACGAGGCGTTATACCTTCAACCTCGACAAGATCTTCCTGGGTTGCTTCAAAAACAAGCTCCGGAGAATTAAAGCGGTCTATAAGGCGCTTGAATAGAAGATCCCCTATACCAGGGATACTTTTCAGGGCAAACCATGGTAGAATATTATCCACTTCTTATTTTTTTCCACGAACCTGCCAGGCAAGAAGTATGGGGCTTGCAACGTAAATTGAAGAGTAGGTCCCGACGACGATGCCCACAAGCAATGCGAATGCAAAGTCGTGAATAATTCCACCTCCCAAAACAAACAGAGCAACAACCACAACAAGTGTGGTCCCGGAGGTCAACAGCGTTCGGCTCAGGGTCTCATTTACGCTTCTGTTAATAGTAACTTCCAGAGGATTCTTGTGATATTTTCTTAAATTTTCTCTAATTCTGTCAAAAACAATAATGGTATCGTTGAGTGAATATCCGATGATCGTGAGAAGAGCCGCGATAATCGGAAGCGTGAACTCCTTGTTGAATATGGAGAATATGCCGACAGTAATGGTAACATCATGGATAAGCGCCACAGTGGCACCCATGGCGTATTTCAACCCGAGAAACCAGTAAAGTGCAAGGCTTACAATCAATGCCGCAGCTATGAGATAAGGAACACTGACATTAAAAATCGAAAGAACATAAACTGCCCCCATGAGCACTCCGGCTATGACGCCGCTTAAAAGCCATTTGAGTTCAAACCGACCGGATATATATATGGCGATAAAAAGCAGTGCGTAAAACATGGCAAACAGGGCTTTTTCCCGCAAATCCTTTCCCACCTGGGGGCCGACCATTTCAACACGACGCACTGTTACGCCTTTTCCCGTTGAGGATTCAAGGGCCTGTTGCACCGTTAGGGAAAATCCTTCTGAGGTCATGACAGACCTGTCGGTGCGGACAAGATACTCGTTTTCGCTTTGTTCTCCGAACCCTTGGACCGAGGATTTCCCGAGATCTATGGCGGCAAGACCGGATTTGACATTTTTCAAGCTTACAGGTTCGTTAAATTTAACCTGTACCAGTGTTCCACCTGCAAAATCGATACCGTATTTAGGCCCTCCGTGGATTATAAGAGAAGCGATGCTGATAAGGATCATTGCCAGAGAAACAGAGAACGCGATTTTACGTTTACCAACAAAATTGATATTAATATCAGGTTTTACAAACTGCATGAATGACCCCTAAATGCTTAAGCTCTTCGTTTTTCGTTTTATTAAGTAATAGTCAAATACCATCCGGGTAAGAATCAGGGCTGTAAACAGACTTGCAATGACCCCAAGGCTGAGTGTAACGGCAAATCCTTTGACAGGCCCGGTGCCGAACTGAAAAAGGACAAGTGCTGCGATCAGTGTCGTGACATTGGCATCGAGGATGGTGAGTGTCGCTCTGTCATAGCCGGCATCCACGGCTGCACGCGGTGTCTTGCCGATATGCAGCTCTTCTCTGATCCGCTCAAATATAAGAACATTGGCATCCACAGCCATACCGATGGTGAGGATGATTCCTGCAATGCCCGGGAGTGTCAGGGTTGCCTGAAATCCGGCAAGACCCCCGGCAATCAGAAGAATATTGAGAATCAGTGCAACGTCTGCAATAAGTCCCGCACCCCTGTAATATACAATCATGAACAGAATAACAAGGATGCCGCCGACACACATGGAAATGAGACCCTTCTTTATAGAATCGGTTCCCAACGAAGGGCCTACGGTCCTTTCCTCAAGAATATTAACCGGTGCCGGGAGGGCACCTGCACGGAGCGCAATGGCGAGATCCCGCGCTTCTTCTGTGGTAAAGTGCCCGGTAATACGTGCCTTTCCGCCGGAGATCTTTTCCTGGATAACCGGGGCTGAATAAACTTTATTGTCCAATACTATGGCCAGACGTTTTTTCACATTTTCTTCGGTGATTCTTTCAAAATCCCTGCCGCCCTTTTTGTCGAAATCAATTGAAACATAAGGCTCGTTATATTGAGAGTCGATTTGAACCCTTGCGTCGGTAAGATTTGCGCCGGTCAAAAGGGTCCTTTTCTTTAAAAGATAGGGGGTTTTATAAATACGCTTAGTGGTGGGGTCTTCCTTAACCCCATAAAGCACCTCACTTCCGGGAGGAACATTTCCTTTAAGAGCGTCATTAACGTCGTGGGTTTCATCCACAAGTTTGAATTCCAAAAGGGCTGTTTTGCCGATCAAAGCTATGGCTCTCTTGGTATCCTTTATTCCAGGGAGCTGGACGAGGATCCGTTTTTCACCCTGCCGGCGGATATCGGGTTCGCTGACGCCAAACTGGTCGATTCGGTTTCTGATGGTTTCAAGAGCCTGACCAGTTGCCAATTTTTTAATTTGATCGGTCTCTCTATCCGGAAGATCGATCTGCATGGTTAGGGCGTCGGCGTCCATTGATCTTGAAAGGATACGCATATTTTTAAATTCCTTGTCGAGTATCTTTTCGAATCCATCAATATGTTGTTGTCCTTCCAGTTTGATCAATATCCGGTTTCCTTCTATGCGATTCAAAGTGACATATCGAATATGTTCTTTTTTTAAAGAGCTCCGGATTTCCTGAATTATACGTTCAATGGTGCCTTCCACAGCCTTATCGGTATCGACTTCAAGGGCCAGGTGCATGCCGCCTTGAAGATCAAGGCCAAGATTTATTTTTTTATACGGCCAAAAGGATGGTTCTATGGTGGGAAGAACATAAATGATCGCTGCAATCATAACGCCAAAAACAGCCAGAACTCGCCAAGAAAGATTACCCAATGATCTTTTCCTTTCAATATTTACGGTCAACTATCCTGAGATGCTTCACTTTCGAGAGGGCAACAAGGAATTTATTGGTGATTATGAATTTGCCTTACTTTTTTTGTTGTCCTGAGACGGTGACGAGGATTGTACCACCTGGGAAATATTTCCACGGGCAATCTTCACACGGACCCTGTCGGCAATTTCCACCGTCAATGTTGAGTCAGTTACGGCTGTTACTCGACCATGCAATCCGCCACTGGTTACGATACGGTCCCCTTTTCTAACCTGACTGATCATTTCACGATGTTCCTTGGCCTTTTTTTGCTGGGGTCGGATAAGTAAAAAATAGAATATGACGAACATGAGGACAATGGGGATAAGAGATGTAAATCCGCCTGCTCCTTGTCCTCCCGCAGCTCCGCCCTGGCCCATTGCATAAGCAATATTTATCAAGATAAAACCTCCTTATTAATTATTTGGATTATATGTTTAACAGTTTGTCTATATACCTATAAATAATGAAAATGATGCTGATATACTGTAATTTGTTTCTCAGGTCAAATAGTTCTTTAATTCGCCGGCATC
>JAOUGB010000299.1 GCA_029857875.1 Desulfobacteraceae bacterium
TTCTCTGGGGTCAGACTCAAATTTTAACCCGCCACCGAACTTTGGCGGGTTAATCCTCGAAATACTACCAGTATTACTGTGGTTAAAATTCTCGCCTTCCTTGATCTTAACGAAAAATCCTAGTTTTCGTTCGGGTACTAACTATTTGTTTCTTAGAATCGGCTGGTAACTGCACAGAGGTTCTTCGGCCAGAAAATCGCCGGTCGCTTCATAGGCCCTCGCTCTGCAGCCGCCACACACCTTTTTGAATTCACAAGCGCCGCATTTCCCCTTTAGTTCATCAAAATTGCGCAGAGATAGAAAGATATCTGAACGGTTCCAGATATCTGCAAAAGATGCTTGGGTAATATCCCCGCAATTCACATCAAGGAATCCGCATGGCTGAACAACCCCCCGGTGTGAGATGAAACAAAATCCCGTGCCTCCCAGACATCCGCGAGTCATGGCATCCATCCCGTGGGTTTTAATGGTTACCGATTTTCCTTCCTGCTTTGCTCTTTGACGAAGGATTCGGTAATAATGGGGAGCACATGTGGCTTTAAGCTGCAAAGGGGTCTTCTCTTTCTGGTCATAAAACCAGTTCAATGTGTGTTCATATTCCGTTGCAGTTATTTCCTGATCCACAATGTATTTGCCCCGGCCTGTTGGAACAAGGAGAAAGATGTGGTGGGCGACTGCACCCAGTTTTACGGCGAGATCCTGAATTTTGGGGATTTCGTGAAGATTTGTCTTGGTGATGGTTGTATTTATCTGGAATTCTATACCGGCGTCTTTTGCCAGCTTTATCCCTCGAAGTGCACCTTCAAAGGCGCCATCCACGCCCCTGAATCTGTCATGGCTCTCACGGGTAGCGCCGTCAAGGCTGATACTTATTCTTTGAATCCCGGAATCTGCCATTTGTTTGGCGATGTTTTCGGTAATCAGGGTGCCGTTGGGCGCCATGACCATCCTGAGCCCTTTTTTTGTACCGTACTTTGCAATATCAAAGATATCGGTTCTTAAAAGCGGCTCCCCGCCTGTCAGGATGATGATGGGTTTTCCGACTTGTGCGATTTGATCCAACAGGCGAAAAGATGCATCCGTGTCGAGTTCTCCGCTGAAAGGACCCTGTGTCGCCGATGCGCGGCAGTGCATGCAGGCAAGGTTGCAATTGCGCGTGGTTTCCCAAGCCACCAGTCGTAAGGATCGGCCATTATTTTCATCATGGGGGTGAAGTTTTGGGGATGATGTGCTATTAGTGTTTTTCATGGTGTATGATGTTATCTTAAAAAAAACCCCCGGCCTGGACAGTTTAGGCTAATCCCTTAATGCTTCTGCTGCTTCAAGGGCAAAATACGTCAAAATCATGTCGGCTCCGGCCCGCTTAATGGCGATGAGGGTTTCCATCATGACTTTTTTACCGTCTATCCATCCCATTTTTTCGGCCGCCTTTATCATGGCATACTCACCGCTGACATTGTATGCGGCTATGGGAAGATCGATTTCTTCCCGAACGCGAAAGATAATGTCGAGATAGGGAAGGGCAGGTTTTACCATGATGATATCAGCGCCTTCTTCAATGTCCATGGTCACTTCCCGGATGGCTTCAATTGCATTGGCAGGATCCATCTGATACGTTCGACGATCTCCGAACTTCGGCGCAGAGTGTGCCGCATCTCGGAAGGGGCCGTAAAATGCACTGCAATACTTGGCGGCATATGAAAGTATTGGAACGTTGCTGAAATCGTTTTCATCCAGAATATTACGAATTTCAGCCACACGGCCGTCCATCATGTCAGAAGGTGCAACCATGTCTGCGCCGGCCCGGGCATGTGAAAGGGCGGTTCTGGCCAGAAGGTCCAAAGAAGCGTCGTTATCAATGATATGGCCGTCCACAACACCGCAATGTCCATGATCGGTGTACTGACACAGACAGACATCGGTGATGACGGCAAGATCCGGTATCTTGTCTTTTAAAGCGCGTGTCGCTTTTTGAACGATACCGTCTTTGTCATAAGCGCCGGTTGCAAGGGGATCTTTCTTGTCCGGTATTCCAAACAGCATTATTGCAGGAATGCCAAACTCATAGGCTTTTTTAGACGTTTTAACGAGATTGTCAATGGACAACTGATAGTGTCCTGGCATCGAGTCAATGGGGTTTTCTACCCCTTTACCTTTGATGGCAAACAGCGGAAGAATGAAGTCATCAACTGAAAGTTTGGTTTCGCGCATCATACGGCGAAACGCATCATTTTGTCGCAACCGTCTTGGCCTGTAATCGGGAAATAGCATAGCAACTCCTCTCCTTTTTGAGGGGTCAGGGTGTTTTTATTTGTTAAATCGCTCCATAGATCATGCTTTTTTTCAAACCGTGTGAACTCTTGGTTAAAGGATCGTAAAGAAAGAACAGATGTCAATATCATAACAATAGGTTCGTTTTAAAATAAATAACTTCTATTCAAGAAATATTTCGGCATGTACCTGTTCTTTCTAACGATCCCTAAACCACTCAAACAGCACACGCTTTTCAAAAAAGATGATCTATTCCGCGTATAAATAGCCTATTACAAACGAAACTTCACCATACTTCATCTTATATATCAAGAGATCTTTGCAAAGCGTTCAATTTTGTTCAAGTTCAAGGAAGACGAAGATTTTAACCACAGGAATACTTTAGGTATTTTGAGGATTAAAATCTGAGTCTGACGCAGAAATTGGATAAAAGGGGACGCTTTGCAAAGATCTCTAAGCGATTTCTTCGTCTGTTAGATAGCACGCCGGGTCCGGTGCCCAGACATCGCCTGTGACAGCCTCGGATCTTACCCTGAAATTACCGGCACAAATGTCCAGCCATCGGCATGTTGCACATCTTCCCTTGGCGTGTCTTTTTTTCTCTTTAAGTTTTTTCATCAGAGGGTCGGAGGTGTCGGCCCAAATTTTAGAAAACGGTCGATTTCTAATATTCCCAAAACTGTAATGTCGCCAGAACTGGTCGGCATATACCTCGCCGTCCCAGCTTATGCAGCCGATGCCTATCCCGGAACTGTTGCCCTGGTTCATTTCGAGAAGTTCAAGCACTTCCCGGGCACGCTCAGGATTTTCTTTGAGCAGCCTCAAATAAAGATAGGGGCCATCAGCATGATTGTCGACAGTTAACACCTCTTTGGGATTATTCCTATCGTGGAGTTGTTTGGCAAGATCCATGATAAGATCGACGGCTTTTCGAGATTCCTCATGGGAAAGGTCTTCTTTTACAAGCTCTGATCCGCGACCGGAATATACAAGATGGTAAAAGCATACCCTTGGAATATCCATCTCTTCAAGGAGTTTGAATATTTCTGGAATTTGACCGGCATTGGATTTGTTGATGGTAAAGCGAAGACCGACTTTTATACCGGCCTTTTTACAGTTTCCAATTCCTTTAAGCGCCAATCTGAAAGCACCTTTTACTCCTCTAAACCGGTCATTAATTTCTTCCATTCCGTCGAGACTGATGCCAACGTAGGAGAGGCCGATATCCTTTAGGGTTTGAGCGATTTGAGGTGTTATCAGGGTCCCGTTTGTCGATATAACGGCCCTCATGCCTTTTTTGACAGCGTAAGCTGCAAGTTCCGGGAGGTCTTTTCGGACCAAAGGTTCACCCCCGGAAAACAGCATTACCGGCACACCAAATTCTGCGAGATCGTCGATTAAAACTTTTCCTTCACTGGAGGAAAGTTCATTGTCAAAAGCGATGTTTTTGGCATGGGCATAACAATGTACACACTTGAGGTTGCACTGTTGGGTAACGTTCCAGACAACCACAGGCCGCTTATCACTGGAAAATTGAAGAAGATGCGAAGGCAGTTTAGACGACATTCGTCCATAACGAAGGGCATCGGATGGTTCTACAGTTCCACAGTAAAGCTTTGATATTCCGATCATTTTATTTTTCCCCAGTCATGGGCTTTAACACCGGGTTGTAATGCGTGCTCAACTCATCTTTAATGAGATTGCTTATATAAGACTCGGGGTTCATAAGAGCGTCTTTGGTAATAAAAAATCGGTTTTTACCTGTTTTTTCTTGAACCAGCTTTAGTCCGTATTCGAAATCGGTCGAAATATGATCGTAAAACGCTTTAAGATCATACGTGGAATTTTCAAGCTGATCGATAATAAAATCGATGGCGTCATCTTCCAAGACAATGTTGATGTCATGATTTTTAAAAAAATATAATTCTATCTTCTTTATATCATCATAGAAAGATTTTATCTTTTTAATGACCTTTTCTATATCCATTATATGATTGGCGTAGTAAGAAGCCACAACATCGATCCGTGACTGCGTGAGTGTCAAACCGTATTTCTTCGCAAAAATTTTCTTGTTTGAGTCTAAATATCTTTTGATATATTCTTTTTCAGCAAGAAACAGCTTTTCATATGTTTCATTGAGTTCATCAAGGTTTGACAATGCCAATATTTTTTTAAGGGATTTTTCGGGATTTT
>JAOUGB010000300.1 GCA_029857875.1 Desulfobacteraceae bacterium
AAAAAGGCGCGTTTTTTGCCAATCCATGTTACACGCAGATTCACCCGACGTGCATTCCGGTACATGGAACCTACCAATCCAAACTGACCCTCATGAGTGAAAGTTTGCGAAACGACGGTCGCGTCTGGGTTCCCAAGACTCCCGGAGACAAACGACCGCCGAGCCAGATATCCGAATCTGAAAGAGATTATTACCTTGAAAACAAATACCCCAGTTTTGGGAACCTGGTCCCCCGGGATGTGGCATCGCGGAATGCCAAGGCCCAGTGCGATTTGGGAAAGGGCGTCGGCGAGACCGGTTTTGCGGTGTATCTCGATTTTAAAGACGCCATCCAAAGAGACGGTAAAGACGTCATCGCTCAGAAATACGGCAACCTTTTCCAGATGTATGAAAAAATCACCGCTTCGAATCCCTATGAAGAACCCATGATGATTTACCCGGCATCTCATTATGTCATGGGCGGACTGTGGGTGGATTACAACCTGATGAGTACGTTGCCGGGGCTTTTTGTTCTGGGAGAAGCCAACTTTTCCGACCACGGCGCCAACCGTTTGGGCGCCAGTGCTTTGATGCAGGGTCTGGCGGACGGTTATTTCGTGATTCCATACACCATTGGGGGATATCTTGTCAGGATGGACCACACGGAAGTGACCACCGATCATCCGGCGTTTAAAGAAGCGACCCATTATGTCACTGAACGGACCGGCAATCTTCTTTCCATTAACGGAAAACGGACGGTGGATGACTTTCACCGTGAGCTGGGTCACATCCTCTGGGAATACTGCGGCATGTCCAGAAACGATGACGGTCTTTTAAAGGCCAGGAAACTGATCCAGGCGCTTCGAGAAGAGTTCTGGGAAAATGCACTGGTTCCCGGGGTGTCAGAAGACTTTAACCAGAGTCTGGAACGTGCCGGGCGGGTGGCCGATTTTCTCGAGTTTGCAGAACTTTTGGTGATGGATGCCTTTGAACGTAAAGAATCCTGCGGTGGTCATTTCAACGAAGCATACCAGACCGAGGAACATGAGGCCAAGCGTGATGATGAGAATTTTTGTCATGTGGCTGCCTGGGAATATAAAGGGGATGACACGGAGCCCCAACGCCACAAGGAATCGCTGGTTTTTGAAGATGTCGAATTAACACAAAGGAGTTACAAGTGACCAAAAGCATAAACATCACTTTAAACGTATGGCGCCAAAAAAGCGCCGAAGTGAAAGGCGGTTTTGAAACCTATCATGCCGCTAATATCTCAACAGACATGTCCTTTTTGGAAATGATCGATGTGGTTAACGAGCAGCTGACCCTTGACGGCAGAGATCCCATTGCATTTGATCACGACTGCCGGGAGGGGATCTGCGGCATGTGCGGCGCTGTGGTCAACGGCCGGGCCCACGGCCCGGAAAAAGGGACCACACTGTGCCAGCTTCACATGCGGCATTTTTCCAATGGTGATACCATCGTCATCGAGCCCTGGCGGGCCAAGGCATTTCCCATTATAAAGGATCTTGCTGTGGATCGCAGCGCCTTTGATCAGATCATCGTTGCAGGGGGATATATTTCCGTAAACACCGGGGGCGCTCCGGATGCCAATGCCATACCGATTTCCCAGGAAATCGCGGAAAAAGCCATGGATGCGGCGGCCTGTATCGGATGCGGCGCCTGCGTTGCTTCATGTCCCAATGCTTCGGCCATGCTTTTTACCGGGGCAAAGATTTCCCAGTTCGCCCTGCTTCCCCAGGGAAGACCCGAGGCCGCCCAGAGGGCCCTGGCCATGGTTCGAAAAATGGATGAACTCTGCTTCGGCAACTGCTCCAATGAAAGAGAATGCGAAGCAGAATGCCCCAAGGAGATTTCCATCTCCAATATCGCCCGAATGAACCGGGAATTTTTCAAGGCCGGGATCGGCTCTGCAGTCATGTAATACACAACGGTTATGGATTTTAACAAAATTCCAGACCATTGCCCCGGCATTGTTAAAATTTGATCTTCTTTGAGTTATAACTCAAGCAATATTACATTAAAATTACATTTAGGCTCTCTAATAAACCTTTCGGGTTCCATGCCGTTTTCCGATAACCTCAAGGGTGCTGTTCACCACCACGAACGCTTCCGGGTCGATGTTGAAAATAACATTTTTTAGCTTGGGGAGTTCGGTCAGCGTGGTAATGGTAAAAATCACTTCTCTTGGGCTGCCGGTATAAGCGCCCTGAGCTTGCAGAAAAGTGGCGCCCCGGTTGACCTTCTTAAAGATTTCTTCAGCAATTTCCTTATACTTATCCGAGATGACGATTGTGGACAGCCGTTGGTTAAAGCCCGTAAGGACCGCATCGAGAGTTTTGCTGCTTGTGAACACATAAATCAGGCTGTAAAGCGCAATCTGAAGTCCGAAAAAATAGGCGCCTGTCATGATCACCACCGCATTTATCAGGAAGCTGGACAGACCGGGCCGAAGTCCGAATCTCTGATTTCCATATATTGCCAGAATATCCACGCCGCCCGCAGATCCTAAAGATCTAAGAACAATTCCGGCTCCCGTGCCGCAAACGATGCCGGCGAATACGGCGACCAGAATGGGGTCTTTAAGAGGAACCGGGGGCGTTTTAATGACCGCGGCAGCCAGGGAGAAAAATGCCATCCCGAAAATAGTATACAGCATAAATCTTTTGCTGATGCTGAACCAGCCCAGGAACATTAACGGAATATTGAGTAAAAAATAGGTGATGCCGACATCCGCTGAAGGGAACAGATAGTGGATGATGATGGCCGCACCCGACACACCGGCTCCCAAAAGCTTATTGGGAATCAAAATGCTGTTCATCCCTATCACAAAGACGATGATCCCTGCGGTGATCAAAAACAGATTGTACAAGACAGTTTTCCATGTCAAAATGATTTTATCGAGGTCAAAATGGGCGGTTTGTGCTTTCGGCTGCATGGCCTTGCCTCCTCTATGGATTCAATTATTTACTCATTCGAGGCCGTATTTGTCATCAGACAGATAGCCCGGATATTTCACGAAAGTGTTTCCTATTGCAAGCGTAATGTTTGGGATATATATAGAGAGAACAAATATTTTATAAAGGTTTACTCAAACAATTAAACATTGAGGCGTTAATGGAACAGCTTGGCATACTGGTTCTGGTCAGGGAATTACTTTCCTGGCGAGCTATTTTAGACATCTTCCTGATAGCAGCAGGGTTGTTTTTATTATACCGGACATTACTTCGCCTTGGCACATGGAAAATCGTGGCCGGTATTCTGGTCGCCATGGCTATTTTTTTAGTTGCAAGTTTTATGGATCTTAAGGGAATCGAATGGATTTTCAGCAATATCAGTCAAGTGGCCGTGATCGCCTTAATCGTATTATTTCAGCCTGAATTGAGAAAAATTTTAGAACAGACAGCTTCGGTTAAACGATCCGAACCTCGCGACATAGATGAAGAGCTCTCTCATTTAGTAGTGGACGCCTTACTAAAGATGGCCCAGCAACGTCGAGGTGCGATTGTCGTTTTTCCCGGCAAGGAGCCGGTTCAGGAATGGCTTTCCGGCGGATTTATTCTTGATGCTAAACCCAGCTTTCCTCTCATTATGAGTGTCTTTGATCCGAACTCGCCGGGCCATGACGGCGCATTGATTATAACAAACGGAAAATTTTCACAGTTTGGCGTACGACTTCCTGTTTCACAGAGTTCAAGACTGCCGGAACAATATGGCACCCGTCATCATGCTGCCATGGGTCTGGCTGAGAAATCAGACGCTTTGGTATTCGTCGTTTCTGAAGAACGGGGAAGCCTTTCAATATTCCATAAAGGTCAAATGAGGCGGGTAAGCGATGGTGAGGAGATGGTGAAAACGATCATTTCACACTGGAAAGATATGGCTTCCTTTCCCGTTGTGTTCCCTAAAGGAAAAGCGCGTTGGCCGGTATTTCTTCAAATTTTTGCAAGCCTGGTGTTGGCTGCATTTTTCTGGTCAACTTTGGCTGTTTCTCAGGGAGAAATACTTGAAAAGGTCGTAACCGTTCCGGTGGAATATACCGCCTCATCACCAAACCTCACTTTGGTCGGAAATAAGGCCGAGGAAGTTCGGCTGCATCTGTCAGGCCCGAGATCAGCGCTTGACACCGTCAACCCGTCTCATACAATTGTGAAAATAGATCTTTCGAAAGCCCTGCCCGGAAAGCAATCTTTTATTATTACTCGTGAAAATATCCATTTACCGAAAGACATACATCTATTGGATGTCGTTCCGCCCAGTTTTGAACTCACACTTGCAGAAATCGTAGAAAAAGAGTTGGTTATAAAACCACAATTGGTCGGAAAGCTTCCAGGCGGCCTGAAGATCCGTTCTTTAGAAGTAAAACCTGAAAAGATAAAAGTTTTCTCTCCGGATAGTGTCGAAATGGATAAATTAATCAGCCTGACAACAACACCCATTTACCTGAACAACA
>JAOUGB010000301.1 GCA_029857875.1 Desulfobacteraceae bacterium
CCTCCCCGGCCTCCGAACCGTGCGTGCGGTTTTCCCGCACACGGCTCTCCAGTCGGTGGTTTCCTCATCGGGATTGGCGCGCCATAACATAGGCTTTGTACATGGTGAAAAGCCCATGTTCACCGAAGAAAACATTTGGCCATTGCCTATGATCACGATCAGTTTTGCCAGAACCTGGCCGCTTTTTCTGCTTGCGCAGAACACCTCTTAAACGTCGGCGAATAAAGCCATCAAGAGAACTAAAGGTGTAATGATGCGCGTGTTTGAAATACTCAAACCAGCCCTTAATGGTTGGATTGAGATCGGATATGATTTTCTCGATGCTGTCGCCTCGGGTTCTACGAGTCTTTAAGCGGATTTTATCCTTAAATTTCTTAAGGCTCTTTGAACGCACGTAGCGTCGGCCCCCTTCAAACCGATATCCTAAAAATTCAAATCCGTGACCATTCTCCAGCCAATTACCGATATGGGTCTTTTCCGGGCTCAGCTGCAGGCCGTTCTGATCAATCCATGTTTGCATCAGTGATAAGGCGGCCTTCGCTTCCTCTATACTCCGGCAGAGTACAACCCAATCGTCCGCATACCGTATCATTTTGTACCCATTTTGGTACAAAGTGAGATCCAGCTGGTGAAGATACACATTGCTTAGCAAAGGGCTGAGAACCGCCCCTTGCGGTGTTCCGCTAATGGGATTCCAGCACTTCATGTCCTCCATAATTTCCTGCTTAAGGAAGAGTTCTATCAAATTGAGGGTCTTTCTATCGCTCACTTTCTCCCTTATGCGATCCATAAGAAGATTATGAGGAATTGTATCAAAATAGCTTTTGACATCCGCATCAACAACCCATGTGTAGCCTTCTTTTAACAGTCGATCCGCTTCTCTCAGTGCATCTTTACATCCTCTCCCCGGCCTGAAGCCATAACTTATTTTGAGAAATTCTTTCTCGAAGATAGGCTCCAGAGCCATTTTCAGAGCAGTCTGTACAATACGATCTTTAACGGTTGGTATACCTAACGGTCGGGTCTTTTTCCTGTCTTTGGGAATATGCACCCGTTTGACAGGAGATGGCCGAAAAACACCCTTACGCAGATCCCTTTCCAACTCCTCTAAATAAAACTGAGCATTAGATCGAAAGCGTTTAATACTGATCTTGTCTACTCCTGCGGCACCTTTATTGGAGGCCACCTTTTTCCAGGCTGCCTTTAAGGTTCGAGGATCATAAACTTTATCGATCAGGCTGTACCATTTACCTCCTTTCACCCCGTTAACCAGGGCTGCCAACATACGTTCTGTCCATACCGATGTTTCCACCCACTCCCATCGAACAGGGCGACAGGTTTCTGCCTCTTGTTTAGCCACTTGTGGCACTGACGAGACGAATTTAAAATCAAACTTCAATTGCATCGGAATGGACATCACACATCCAACCTTCCTGCCCCCCTTTCCTCGCCCTGGTTTTGCTTCCCAGGATTTTTCGACAACTGTTTGTTGTCCGCGGTACTATGAGGGCTCTGAATTCTGCAAACCGTCACCTCAGTTTGCAGACCTCCCCACTTACTTCGTTCTACCTTCCTGTCGTTTAGCCTCCAACCACGTGATGCCCTTTGATCATCGCTTTGACCGCCACTCCAGCGTGATCAATGATTTCCAGGCTTCACCCTTTCGCAGGGGGCTCGCCAGAACATCCCGCCGAATCGAGTTCGTTATCCTGCAAACCGACAGTTCACCTCCGGTTGCTCCCCACCCCGTCTCACGACGACGCAGTTACCTTCGACTACGGAGCTGTGGCATACTCCGACACGGACTTGCACCGTGCTGATAAAACGCCCTCATGGGCGCACTACGAAACCGCTTCGCGGTAGCCTTCTGACTTGATAGGCTTCAACCCTTCCCGACCGTCCTAGTTTACCGACCTACCTCATAGATTATTCCCTGTTGCTTTGATCATGTAAAATATCTCCGAGTAGTTTTAACCTTAAATCAAAGGAGGTATGACATGACAGAATTACGTCAGAAAATGATCAGGGCAATGGACCTTAAGGATCTTTCAAAGCACACTCAGAGGACCTATCTTGCCGCCGTCACAGGACTTGCTAAACACTACCGACAATCCCCTGACAAACTTACCCAGGAAATGATCGAGGATTATCTTTTGTATCTGAAGAATGTAAAGGGCAATGCTCCCAACACCCGAGGCACTGTTTTGACAGGGCTTAGATTTTTCTACGGACATGTGGCCCAGAAAGAGATCCCCATTGATCACAGTGCTTGCAGAAAAGTGAGAAAGCTTCCCACGGTACTTGTTCAGGAGGACATTTGGAAGATCATTAGTGCGCCAGAAAACCTCAAACATCGCCTTATTCTGATGACCACATATTCAGCAGGACTTCGGGCAAGCGAAGTTAGAGCACTAAAACCTGAGCATATTGACAGCCAAAGAATGTTGATCAAAGTTGAAAACGGCAAGGGGAGCAAGGATCGGTATTCACTGCTTTCCAAAACGCTCCTTGCCGAACTGCGGAACTATTACAGAAAACACCGCCCCCAAACCTATCTGTTTCCTTCGTCCTTTAAGAAGAATACGATCAAAACATTATCTTACGAAGCTGTCCGTTGCATTTACGAAAAGGCCAGAAAGAAAGCCGGTGTAAAAAAGGGACCCGGCATTCATACCCTGCGCCACAGTTTTGCAACACATCTTTTGGAAGCCGGATACGATATCAGGAAAATCCAGGTTTTGATGGGTCATACGAAACTGTCCACCACCATGATTTATCTGCATGTGAGCCGTAAAACTCTGTCAAAGATCTCAAGCCCGATGGATCTGATTGACATTAACCTTGCAGAAAAGGAGGACAGAACCGATGACCCAGATCATAACGCCTAAAAAAAACCGACTGGGGGTAGCCGATATTCTCCAAAAACATATTGGCGACTATCGAGACGAATACCCCCTATGGCCGGAACATCGCAAAATCGTATCCGACCTTTTAAACTGCCGTACAGCTCACCTTGGCGGCCATATCGAATGCTGCAACACCTGCGGTGCGGTTCGCATTACCTATCATTCCTGCCGCAACCGTCACTGCCCCAAATGTCAGCATATGCCTCGAGAAAGATGGCTTGAAAAAAGAAAAGACGAGATTTTACCGGTCAGCTACTTTCATGTGGTCTTCACCCTGCCGCATGAGCTGAACACCATCATCTTAAACAATAAAAAGGTGATGCTCAACATCCTTTTTAAAGCGGCATCCAAAACCCTTCTGACCTTTGGCAAAAACGAACTCAACGGCACCCCCGGCTTTTTGGCCATTTTACACACATGGGATCAAAAGCTCAATGCCCATTTTCATCTGCACTGCCTTGTGGCTGGAGGCGTTGTGTCAGAGGATAAGAAGCGATGGTTCTCGGTAAGAAACGATTATCTCTTTAACGAAGAAGCATTGTCACTGGTTTTCCGCGGTAAGTTCATGGAGCGTCTGGGTTATGTCCGACAAATCGGTTCACTCAAATTTACCGGCAGGGCCTATGAAAATCTCAAGAATACGCTGTATACAAAAAATTGGGTGGTCAGTGTGCGCGATCCCGTCAAGCACCCGGAACATGTTCTTGAATACCTGGCACGCTATACCCACCGGGTGGCTATTGCAAACAGTCGCATCGCAGGGCTTAAAGACGGTATGGTGACCTTCACTGCCAAAGATCGAAAGAAAAAGCGGACAGAAACAATCACCATCTCCGCTGTGGAATTTATCCGGAGGTTCCTTTTGCACAGCCTGCCAAGAGGTTTTGTTAGAATCCGGCACTATGGCTTTCTGGCCAACCGTAACCGCAGTGCAAATTTAAACACCATACGGCGTTTGATGGGATTATCCCTTCCACCGACAAAGGAAATGACCTCACTTGAAGAAATGATGCAAAAGCTTACGGGAATAGACATAACAATCTGTCCCTGCTGCAGTAATGGCAAAATGCAATTTTTTGCACAAATACCAAAATACCGTGCGCGACCGCCTGACCAATTGAATTGTGCGGCGGGTTAGTCGCTTAGACTGATATTTTTAACAGGTCTTTGGAAAAACAAAGCAGAGGTGCGCCCTGATCTAAGAAAATACTCTTGAAAGATAACAGTCCTACAGAAAAGAATACTCTAATGGGAATAATGATAATGCGGTTTATCTTAAATCGCTTCTGTAAAAATCCACAAAATACATTTTGGCGAACGATTTCTAACAGCAGGCATGAATACAATACCCATATAGAAAAATCGTGCAAACTCGTCCGCGAATCGGCTTCGTACATCTTTGTTTTATCAATAATCCCGCCTCGATAAATACCCATTCAAAATCCTGTTGCCAATAGAGCCAAAAAACTATTATCTTTGGTTAATCTCCTGCGGGACTATGGATAAAACACTTATTAGGTATCTGTAATCAAGCACCCCCT
>JAOUGB010000302.1 GCA_029857875.1 Desulfobacteraceae bacterium
GCAAACAATTTGTCCGCAACCAGATCCATATCATTTATGACATTTAGACCGCTGCAAACCAGTTGGTTATAGGAATGGGTTTCCATAAAATCAAGGGCCGCCTTTTGATCAAAAACCCCACAGCCCATCAGTATTTTAAGCGCGTTTTGGGAAACAAGTTGCGCGACTTCGTCGGCAAAGATTCTCGATATGGCTTTGAACTTTGCGGCTTCCGGGCTGCCGTCTTTTGAAAGGGCGACGGCTTTGCGTGCCAAGCTTGCTCCAACTTCTACATATGTCATCATATCAGCCAGCAAAAACATGATATATTGTTTTCGGGTCAGCTGGTTGTCATGAACCAACATAATGGTATCATTTAAAACTTTGGCTGCAAGACCGTAGAGCCGACACCCGGCATCGTTTATTGCGCTATCCAGCGTTTCCATTTCCTTCAAAATGGCGTGATAATAATTGCCTTTTGACTTGCGTGTTTCTTTCCATCGAAACGTGCTGATGATGCTCTGTTGAATTTCGCTCGTACCTTCATAGATACAGGTGATCTTGACATCACGTTTGATCTTCTCCACCTCAAACTCGGTGATATATCCATAACCGCCAAGGGCCTGGATCGCATCATTAGCAGCCTTGTCAGCAGATTCAGTAGCAAACAGCTTGGCAATGGAGCCTTCCACATGAAGATCAGATTCACCCGAATCGATTCTGAGGGCAATTTCGTTCATATATGTCCTTGCAGCTGCAAATCTTACGGCATGAGGCACGACCAGTTTGTGGGTGTACCCCTGTTTCTCTGAAAGTGGAGACCCGAATTGTATGCGTTCTTTGGCGTACGGGATGACAATTTCAATTGCCGCTTCGCCGGCGCCTAACCCCATGGCGGCTACCATCAGCCGGGTATAACCAAAAACCTTACCGGCATGCTTCATCCCCATACCCGGAACACCCCCGATGAGATTGTCAGCCGGAACAAAAACATCCGTGAAAGATAGTGGAGAGGTGTTCGAAGCCCGGATGCCGTGTTTTTCTTCCCCCTTGCCCTGAACAAATCCTGGTGTTCCCTTTTCAACTACAAAAAATGCTGGTCCTTCCGGGGTTTTGGCTAAAAGGGTAATAAAGTCTGCATATCCTCCAGTGGAGATAAATTGCTTTGTGCCGTTAATGACATATCCTGTGACTTCACCGGCATCGTTTTGTACCGGTTCGGCGTTGGTTTTCAAGGCCGCAAGGTTGCTGCCGGCACCCGCTTCTGTGACTGCATAGGCCACCAGGGAATTTCCTTCGGCAATTTGGCCAAGCCATTTTGATTTCTGCTCTTCGGTACCGCCTACAATGATAGGTTCGGAACCCAGCTGGATTGCAAAAAAACCTGTTCCGATTCCAAGGCATATTTTACACATTTCAAGAATGACTTCGCAGCAGTCTCGGGCACCACCGCCCATTCCGCCATAGGCTTCAGGGATAAAAAGGAGCTGCAACCCAATATCGGGACCCAGTATTTCGCGAATGGTTTCTTCAGGAAAGATTTCGTCTTTATCATATTCAAGGATTTTTTCACGGGTAAAAATACGGTTTCTCATCTGTCTGATGGTATCGATGATCATCTGTCTCGATTCAGTATCCAGCCCTTTGGGTGCAGGTTTTTTTTCGCTTGTAGATTCTGTCATATAATCATCCTTTTGTATTGATCGTTTGCAGACACAATGCGGCTATTGTATGTACTGTAACCGGTGCAGTCATGATCCGGTAAGCATAAAATTACCGTAAAGGGGGCGGTTGATTCGATACAAAATTGTCGTTTTTTTGTGAGTCCGTTTTATGAGGATTTGACTTAATTTTTTTGGATTTTGAAACGACAATAAGTAATATATGGTCATAACTAATTGAAAATAAATAATATATTTTGTATTTCAAATGACTGCGCTCGCAATTTCGTTTCTAGTAATTTAAACAAAAATGATTGTCAAGTGTTTTTCAGATGGTTTTTTCTATGAAAGCGAAAGTGATCAGTTTTATCTTGACTCATATCTTGCTTTTTTGTAATTGATATATTTTATCAATTGAGGGATCGTCTAACGGCAGGACGACGGGTTCTGGCCCCGTTAATCCAGGTTCGAATCCTGGTCCCTCAGCCACAAAACAGCAAGGGGTTGTGAACATGATTCATAACCCCTTTTTTCTTCCTCGAACCAAATCCTGTGGACGTTGTTGTGAATTAAAAACCTCCGAATTTAAAATACAATCCCCACATACCCCACAAAGCTGTCTCCGGGACTTTTGTCATGGCTGGTGGCATACGCAATGGTTTCGGCTTGTTTGGCGCCAAGTTCTTTGGCAGCGGCGATTGCGGTTGCGGCTGCACCGCTGCAGCAGGCATTCTGGTTTGCCATGGCTTCTTTAATGACCTTTTCGGGATCCATGGTTAGCATGGCATCAATCACCCTTCGGTCATTTTCATTTCGGACCCAGTCTACTGCTGAGGAGCCCCTGCCATGGGACATAAAACCGTAATTCGGTCCGTAATGGGTCAGATCCGTCGAGCCGATAACTTTGACCTGAAGACCAAGCCGCTTTGATAGGGCGCCAACAGTCTTACCAATTTCAAGAGAATTTTTTGTTGGTGGTGCACCGATGGGAACTATTTTTGCGTCTTTAAAAAAGTATTTTATAAAAGGGAGTTGAAGTTCGATGGTGTTGTCCTGAGTAAAGCGATCAGCAGTTTCAATCTGAAATGTAAATTTTTCGTTCAGTTCGTTGGCGAGAGCTGTTTCGATTTCTAAATTGCCAAAAGGGGTTTCCCATGCCCCCTCAGTCATCATATAGGCTGGCGAGCCGCTGTGAAGATGCATGCCGAAAATCACAAAGACATCCGGAGATTTTTCTTTTGTAAGACAGTGAATGACGTTGCACGCGATGCTGCCTGAAAAATACCATCCGGCGTGTGGCACGATGCCTCCGGTTAAGGGTCTGTCCGAAATGGTTTCTGTACTGTATTCTTTTAGAAAACCTTTAATTTCTTTTTCACACGCAGAAGCGTTTCCCGGATACCAGCTTCCTGAAAAGATAGATTTTCTCACCTTCATGTCAAACACCTCCTTTCATGCAAGATTCATGTTTTAATTTGCCATAGGAGGCAGAATATGTCCAATATATTTTCACCTAACCTGAGCGTTTCAAATTGTGACATGATAAGATATCTAATAACTTTTGCTTTATCATTAAATTTTTATGCCGATATTGTATTGATTGGGTCTTACACCCATTGGGCGGAATTAAATCGCGAAAGATATGTCACAATTTGAAACCCTCCGGGATTTCCGATCTTGCCGCACCTTCTTCGTTGAAGCGCAATTGCAATAGTTCACTATGGCTTCATGCGCTTCGTCTTGAATCTGCGGCAACCTCGAAAATCGCTCAAGTTAGGTTTCATAATGCAAATCCCAATAAAACTTGACAGAGGGGATATTTGATCATTATTTTCTAGAAAAATTATTCGATTTAGGAGTTGCTTATGCACTCGGACAAGTTATTCTCTACAAATATTGAAGTCCGGTTCCGTGATCTTGACGCTCTTGGACATGTGAACAATGCGGTTTATTTTACCTATTTTGAAGAAGGCCGAAAACATTTTTCCAAAAAAGTGTTCGGAGTTTCGGACATTTCGGATTTTAAATTCATCATGGCCCATATCCAATGCGATTTCATAAGGCCGATACAGTTTAATGACCATGTTATTCTTCAGATGTGGGTTAAGGATATCGGAACCAAGAGTTTTTCTTTTGAATATCGTCTGGGCGATTTTTCCGATGAGGCGATGGTATATGCTACCGGTGAATCGACCCAGGTCTGCTATGATTACGAAAAAAACAGATCCATTGAGGTTCCGGCAAAGATGAGAGAATGGTTGACTCGGTATTTGAAACAATGAACAAAAAAAGTCCAATAAATTTCGGGAGGTTTTAATGCCCATATATGAATATCAATGCGAAAAGTGCTGCCATTGTTTTGAGGTGCTTGTTTTCAGAAGTGACGATGAAACGGCAGACTGTCCCCAATGCGGCCATAGCCAAGTAAAGCGGCTTTTAAGCTATACCTGTTTTCTCGGCTCGTCGTCGGATGGCGGAAGCTGTAAAACTGGCTCCACAAAAGGTTTCTCTTGAGCGAGCTAACCCATGTGTGGCGGTCGGCCACGGATATTATAAGTCCCTGATTGATCCTAAACAAATGCTCAATTGGGGTAAAGACCTTTGAGATGTGGGATTGGATCTGCTTTCTTGAGGGCATTTTTCTTGACAGGCTAAAAAAGAGGTGTTAACAGGTTTTTGATAATAGAGGCACGTAGCTCAGGGGGAGAGCGCTACCTTGACACGGTAGAGGTCGTTGGTTCAAATCCAATCGTGCCTACCAGTAAAATCAAGAGGTTATAGTTCATGCTGTG
>JAOUGB010000303.1 GCA_029857875.1 Desulfobacteraceae bacterium
CCACAAAACCTTCTCCCTTTTCACGGCATACCTTTACAAACTCATTAAAAAGATGTTTGCCGTTAGGATCTTTAAAGTCAGACAGATCATTGCCGTTTAAAGAAGGATTGATGGGATGCATGACCATCTTTGGGTGCATGTCGTTGATCCATATGTAACCGTTGTTGTTGTAACGCATATCTTTAATAATATTTAATGCCGACTGTTTTTTCTGATTGGCTGTTAAATCAGATCTGCTATCGATGCTTTGTATGGCATTATATGTAATATCTATGATATTTTTTAGTTTTTCTTTGTAAGCTTCAGCTACCTTTTGTGAGTCATGTGCCGAGTTATAGCTGGATTCCATAATGGCGTAGGTGTTCTTTATAAGATCTTTCAGTTTCTCTTTTTTCTCCGTCATCATAATTGTCTCTACGGAAGCGATTTCTTCTTCTCCTCTTTTTCCCAAAGAATGAATTGACATTATCAAGCTGATTATTCCCATCAACAATAATCCTGACAGTGAAAAAACAATTATCTTTTTATTAATGTTCATGCTTTGATCCTCTTTTTTACATCTTTTTAATGGCTAAAGCTATTTGATTACTGTTAAATATAAAGCCTTACATTTCTATTGAAATCATTATCATCGATGGACAGCACAGTCGATGAATTGTCTATGGACCCATCAATTCAAATGTTTACTATGAAGATAATTATGAACGCTCCGCATTAGCTTTTCCCTGTCCATCTTGATTTGATAGTCATCGATACCAACGGCTTCTCCTCTTGCGATATCTTCTTCACCGGCCATGGTAGTCAAGGCAATGATCGGCAAATCGGCAAATCGCTTGTCTTTCCTTATTTTTTCAGAAAGTTCGTAACCATCAAGATTCGGCATCTCTATATCCGTTACGATGAGGGCAACCTCTTTAAAATGTTCTAAAAGAAGATTCCATGCCACAATTCCATCTTCGGCCCCGATAACGTTGTACCCTTCTTCTTCCATAAATTCCTTGACCTGATTTCGAAAAAAGTTAGAATCCTCTGCATAAAGGATTGTGGCATTTTTTCTTTCAGCAGTCTGAAAGATTTCTCTGTCTGGAAACCACTCCGGATTCAAGGTATGCACCAAACCATATACATCCACAAGCAAAGTGGTGTAATCACCAATGATGGCAGATCCTAAAATTCCCTGTTGTTTTAACGTTTCGTCATCGACTTCAACCGAAATTTCTCTGGCATCTATAGGCCCCACAGCCATAATGCCGACTTCTCTATCTGCGATGTTAACCACTATGACCAAAAGATCCTCTTTTTTAGCCATGGGTTTTACCTGTGCAACTTGATCTATGGTAAAGAGTGCCAGACTTCCACCGCGATATTTCATCACTTTTTTACCGCCAACTTCTTCGATGTCTGTATTTTTTATTTTTTCAATACGCTCGACATGATTAATAGGAATGGCAAACTGTTCTTCATCTGCACCCCTGAAAACCAGGATGGACTGTCTGTCTTTACTGGTTCTATCAACCTCATCGTTCTCCATGGCCACTTCAGTCGCTCTGTCGGATCGTTCAACAGAAGTTAAACCATAAATATTGGCAAGATTTGCAACATCGAGAATCAAAGCAACACGGCCGTCACCCATAATGGTTGCACCGGCATATTCTTTGCAAACCTTTAGATGGCGACCCAGCGGTTTGACAACGATCTCTTCGGAATCATTCAGTTCGTCGACAACGAGTCCGTATTTCATTGCGCCCGTGGAAACAACGACGATATTCAGCGCACTTGATGCATGGTAACGTCTGTCTTTTGGATTCCGTTTTACTTCTTCTGAAATCCTGTCCAGTTCTTCCTTTTTATCAGTTTTAAGCTTTGAGTTTTCCGCATCACTGAAATCCTCGTAAAAATACGGGCTTTTTTTGGATCTTCGATCCGAGATGTTTCGACGTCTGTCTGTTTTAGAGCCTCCTTCTTTATAATCAAAATAAGTCGATTCAATCCCGATGACGTCGGCAAGTTTTATTAACGGCAAAAGTTTACCACGCAGCCTTACCACTTCCGCATCTCCAACGATTTCTACTCTGTCTTTTACCTGATTGGCGGGAATTCTTAAAAGCTCTTCCAAATTTACTTGTGGGATGGCATAGCGATCACCTCCGGCAACAATGATCTGGCTGGGTATAATGGCAAGAGTCAAGGGCAGCTTTATTCGGATCGTTGTTCCCTCTCCAAGTTTAGAGTCGATATCGATCACGCCGCCGAGTCTGTCCAGATTGGTTTTGACCACATCCATGCCCACGCCGCGCCCCGACACATCCGTTACTTTTTCAGCCGTGGAAAAACCGGGCATAAAGATAAGGTTCATTTTTTCTTTATCGGACATCATTCTTGCCTGATCTTCTGTAAGCAGTCCCTTTGCCACCGCAGTTGCTGCCAGTTTGTGCCCGTCCAGCCCATTTCCATCGTCGGAAATTTCGATATTGACCTGCCCTGCTTCATGATAGGCTTTTAAGATAATTGTTCCCGTAACATTTTTTCCAGCTTCGATTCGATCTTCAGGAAGTTCAATTCCGTGATCCACAGAATTCCGAACCAGGTGGGTTAAAGGATCACCGATAGCCTCAATAATGGTTTTATCCAACTCAACTTCTTTACCCTTTAAAGACAATTCTACATTCTTGCCCAAGTTTCCTGCCAAGTCTCGAACAACACGCGGAAATTTATTAAATACGATTCCAATATTCTGCATCCGGGTAAGCATTATGGCTTCCTGTAGTTCGGATGTAATCAGATCTATTCTCTGGCCCGAAGTTTCCGCTGCTCTGGGATCACCGGAAGATATGGCTTGTAGAAGCTGATTTCTGCTCAGTACAAGCTCTCCGGCCAGATTCATGAGTGTGTCCAAAAGACTTACATTTACCCTTAAGCTCGCATCGGAAGCACCCATACAAGTTTTTGCATCTTCAACTTTAATTTCAGATACATTCTCTTTTTCCGGTTCCTCTTCATTTGAACATTCCACAACTGTTTCTTCCTGGAAATCACTTGTCGTCTTAAAAGCTTCATTACCTTCATATTCATCTTTTAACTGTTGTTCAGACGATAGCACATCCGGGTCAGGATCAGAATATTCGGCTATTGATTTGACTTGAAGGTCATCAGTCAGCTCGAAGATCTGTTCTTCATTTATTTCAAAAAGCAAGTTGATATCTTTCGGGCTTACAAGAGTTGCAAAGAGAACGTTAAATGGGAATTGATCCGGAAGTTCTTGTTCTCGGAGAAAACCAACAGCATCGATATCGATCTGTTTATTAAGAACAATCCCGGTAGAGCACATATCACTGATAAGATCAGAAGGTGTTTTATTCTTGGTATGAATATCATGAATCAAATCAAATCGAATCAGGTAGATATTCTTTCCACCTTTCCTACCTTCTGAAATCATATCTTCATTAATTTCAAAGCCGGCCATTTGGTCAGGGAATGAAATAGAAACGGGTTCCGGGATAACATCTAACTCCTCGGTTTCGGTTTCTACCTCCGCTTCTTTTTTTTCAGGCACTCCAGTTGTTATCGATAAAAGTGATTCTATATGATTCGAAATATCGATATCGTTGCTCTGAGTAATATTGTTTATTAGATCTACGAGCGCATCTGAAGCCAGCAAAAGTATGTTGATGATTTCCGCATTGGGAACCATTTCACGACTTCGAATTTTACCTAAAATATTTTCCATTTCGTGTGTAAGGTTTTTGATGTTGCTAAGCCCCATAAAGCCGGCTCCACCTTTTATGGAATGAGCGGCACGGTATACCTTATTTACCAGGTTTTCGTCGATATCGGCGCCAGCAGCTTCAATCGCCAGCAAATCATTTTGAATATCCGCCAGATGTTCCAACGATTCATCTATAAATATCTGCATGGTTTCATCAAACTGAATGCTCATTTAAAACCTCCCGGCTAAGAAAATGCCATAATTGATTGAAATATATATTCTTATAGAAGTCGATCATTGACTAAGCGTTTTGTTTTTGGTTCATCTGTTCAATTTCAAAATGCTTGTTCAGCCCAAGTGCATCGAAAAGGGTGTTGATTTCATCTGGAACATTTTTAAGCAAAAGTTTCGCCCCAGCATTGTTCATGGTATTGTGTGTTGCAGCAATAACGCTTAGGCCCACAGGGTCAACTGATTTTACATTTACAAAATCCAACGTTAGTTCCGTGATCCCTTGATCTATAATTTTATGAAGTTTCTTATTTAGACTTTCCGCCTTGGAAGCGACGACATCTTTGCCTGGTCGAACACTTTTTTTTGTCTGATTTTTCTTGTTCTTTCCCATTAGTTTCTCTCACTTTTTTGATCAATTAACCTGTTTTTTAAGCATGATTATGAATTATAGGGGGTCTAATCACATCTTTCCGGTTTCAGGATTTTCA
>JAOUGB010000304.1 GCA_029857875.1 Desulfobacteraceae bacterium
AACACCGGAGATTTTTCGGGGAGCAGGAGGGGAGCAGGGACTTTCCAACTACATAACCGTTTTTGGAATGACCAAATCTTCGAGCAATTCTTTCACATATGAAGGAAAAATAAATATTAATACTGCAGATCTGCCGACCCTTGTGGCAATGTTGCCTTCAGGGCATGAAGACCTTGCACAAGCCATTTATGAATACCGAATGGAAACTTCTGATTCCGCCTATATCCATGACCTTTCAAGTCCAACCTGGTATAAGAGCGTTCCAGGTGTCGGTGATATTAAAATCGATCCAAATCTTATCACGACCTCAAGTGATTTTTTTCGAATCGAGTCGACGGCAAAGTTAAAGGAAATGAAAATAAAGATAACAGCAGTGGTAAAAAGAGAAAATAATGCAAAAACAGGACAGTGGGAGTGCAACGTCTTGAGATGGGAAATAGAGTAAAAATTCTGAAATACTCGGCTTAAAATAATAGAGGAAAAGACTGGACTTGACACATCAATCATAACTTACTATAATTACACTTTTTTTAACTTAGAGAAAACCATGAGCAGAAAGATCTTGGGATTAGATATTCGGCCTGATGCGGTTTCAGCGGTTCTCATCGATAGCAGTATTAAGGGAACAGTCATAGAGGCCCATGAACATGTTCCGCTATCTGGCCGAAAAGAGGATAGAAACGGTTTATCCGCTTCACTTGAAACCATTGAACAAAAGATGGATATATCCAATGCTATCTGCGTGGCTTCCTTTCCTGCTGACGAGATATCTTTCAGAAATATTCAAGTTCCGTTTAAGGGACAAAAAAAAATCAAAAAGATATTACCGTATGAACTCGAACCGACCCTTCCGTTTCCGGTAGAAGATCTTATCATCGATTTTATCCATCTAGAAATACCTGACCATACAAATACTAAAAACCTTATCACAGCTGCAGTAGAAAAGTCGAAACTTCAATCTTTCTTAGATACACTTGCGACATTTAATATAGAGCCGGAGATTGTTACCGTTGGTGGTTATCCCACAGCATTTTTACTTGCCAATTTTTTAGACAGCCATAAAAATTGGCTCTTTATCGATATAGACAACAATAAAAGTACGATATTTATTATTTTGTCCGGCAGCATTTGTTTGATACGTTCTTTCGCAATACATTCGGCTGCCCGCTCTTATAAGATAAAATCCCTTTGTAGCAACATACGGCGAACAATTTATGCCTTAGAAAAGATCCTTGGATTGGATTTTAGGCCCGATGGAGGATTTATTACAGGAAGCGGGATTGATGATCTGGGGTTTGATAAAGACATGGAACAGGCATTAGGATTTTCTATTGAACGAGTGAACATTTTGCGATTCGCAGATATTCTAAAACAACAGCCTCCTCCCGCATCATGGATCCCTTTTTTGATGGATAATGCACTATCACTGGCATTGATGGAGATTAAAGGGGCAAAAGGCTTTAATTTTAGAAAAGGTCCTTTTGCTTTAAAAAAATTCTGGGAGGAAAATAAGAAAAATCTGATTCAAACCGGCGTTTTTCTTGTTCTGGTTCTGTCATTAGGCTGGTTCAATGTCTTTCTTGATTCATACTTTTTGGAAAAAAGGCTGGCCAGACTTAATCATCAAATAACAGGCATCTTTACTTCGACATTCCCGGAGGTCAAAAATGTTGTCGACCCAGTTCAGCAGATGAAAATAAAAATACAACAAGCAAGGCAAAATGCTTTATTACCAGGTGAAACCGAAAAACAGATTAGGGCCATAGACATTTTGAACACAATAAGCAAGACCATACCCAAGGAAATGGATGTAACCCTTAAAACGTTTGTAATGGGATCGGAAAGTATCAGTATTTCGGGGGATACCGACAGCTTCAACTCTGTAGACAATATAAAGAGTAAGCTGGAACAGGCCGATATTTTTAAAAAAATTATTATTAGCGCTGCCAACATAGACAAGTTCGACAAGCGTGTGCGTTTCAAACTTAAGGTGAATTTGTAATGATGAGTATGAAAAACTTGAAGCCTTCACGCCCTAAATAGCGGGGCATCCTGGGAACGTGCCGGTCAAAACGGCCGCGTTTAATTTTTTGATTCAAGTTTTCGAAATTATGCGTAACAGACGGTATTTATGATACAAAAACTAACCAAAAGAGAGAAGTACGCCATCTATGCCCTATCGGGTGCCATTCTCTTGTTTATTTTAATTCAATTTATCGTTTTTCCATCAATTGACAAGAGAAAGCGGTTGAAAAGAACACTTCAGGTTAAAGAAGATGCCCTTTTGGAGATGATCGCCCTGAAGTCCGATTACAACGCAATAGAAAAAAGAACAAATTTAGCAAAAGTACGTTTTGAGAACAGGGAAAAGGGTTTTACGCTCTTTTCCTTTCTTGATAGTCTCACGGGTAAAGCAAGAATAAAAGAGTATGTAACCTATATGAAACCTTCAACAACTGTTCAAAAGGATAATTCGTACAAAATTTCTCAGGTTGAAATGAAGTTAAAGGGGTTAACATTACAGCAGTTGACCACTTATTTACACATGGTCGAAACATCAAAAAACATGGTATACATAAAAAGGCTTTCAATTTCAAAGACAGGCGAACAAGAAAGTTTTGTAGATGTTGTCTTGCAGGTTGAAACGGTTGAAAAATAATGATGAATAATACTAAAAAATGGCTGCTATATTCCACATATGTTTTAGCGGCTATAGTATTTTTCATTTATTATCTCTTTCCGTCAGAAAAAGTAAAAAACTACGTAACGTCTGGTTTCAACAGGCTCAATTCCAATATAAACATTAGTATTGATCATGTCAGTCCGGCTTTCCCACCTGGTTTAAAGTTATATAAAGTAAACTTTTATCACATGGACAATGCATTACTTGAAGCCGAGCAGATTAAAGTCGCTCCAAATTTTTTGTCACTTTTTCGTTCTAAAATTATTTTTTTTTTCAAAGGAAGAGCCTATAAAGGCATTTTAGAAGGGAAGGGAGAGTTCATTAAAAACAGGCCAGACCAAAATGTTATTATTGAGGGAAAATATTCTAACATTAATATAAAAGAAATACATGCTGTTAAACAGTTTATAGGACGTAAATTAACTGGAATACTTGAGGGAAACTTTACATATCGTAATGGCGGAAAATTGGGCGGAACTTATGAGGCAAGGTTTATCATTTCAGACGGTGAGATAGAACTTTTAACACCTGTTTTCAAGCTCGAAAACATACATTTTAGTAAAATTGAAACTGAAATGACAATGGAAAATCAGAGGCTTAAAGTTAAGCGATGCATCATAAAGGCAAGTCCGCTGGATGGTAACGTATCCGGTCTTATCAATTTAAGGGAACCTTTGGGGCAAAGCTATTTAAGACTTTTAGGCGTTATCAAACCAAACCAAGAATTCCTTGCGGAACTGGGAAAAGATCTTCCGACAAATTTATTGCCTGAAGAGATATTGAGCAAAAGAGTGGTTCGAATACGAATTTATGGTACGTTGGACGAACCCCGTTTTTTTCTGGACTAATCATGAATTTGCGGATGATAAACTCGATTTTTTGAATTGACTCAAATTTAGATCATGAAACGATATTTTACCATATTGAATATTCTATTCATTACCGTCATAGTGTTTTTTATGATGAAGGTGTTTTATAAAATCGCTACAGCCAACATCGACACCAGTGATTCTACCAAAACAGAAGCCAGACATCTTGTCCCAAATAAAAGCACAACACAACATGAGCTGTCTCATTACCAAGCAATTATTGAGCGCAATCTGTTCAAAACAAAAACTGAAACCGGGAGTGGACCCGACAAACTCGATATAGAAACCCTTAAACCCACAGACCTAAAGCTGAATCTGCTGGGGACGATTACGGGTGATAAGGAAGAAGCCTATGCCGTCATTGAAGATACTGCTGTAAAGGAACAGGATCTTTACAGAATCGGGGATACCATCCAAAATGCAACGGTTAAGATGATCTTAAGAGAAAAGGTTGTACTTAATGTCAACGGTAAAGATGAAATATTAGGAATAGAGAAAGTTAGCGGAAGTCAAGAAATAAGAAAACCTTCCACGGAATTGGGCGGGACAAGTTCACAAAATATAACCGTAAAACGGTCCCAGATAGATACAGCCATTAAAGATGTAAATACCCTTATGAAACAGATAAGAATACGACCAAATTTTAAAAATGGAAAACCTGACGGTTTCCGTTTGACAGGTATCAGACCAAACTCCATTTTTTATAATATGGGTTTGAAAAGTGGAGATATCATCATGGGTGTGGATGGTAAAGATATCGAATCTGTTGACGATGCGTTAAAGTTTTATCAAAACTTGCAGTCATCCTCCAAGGTCCAGCTTCAGATAAAACGAAGGGGCCGGCTCAAA